>JAGHDT010000155.1 GCA_021159805.1 Anaerolineae bacterium | reverse complement strand
CCTTGACGTGCTACAGACGTGGCTATTACACGATTGGACCGATGACCTGGCGGACGGGCGATCTCCTGGGCTTCGGCCAGCAGGAAGTCGGCAACCAAACGTCGGAGTACATCATCGTCTACCCTCGCGTTTTGCCGCTGCAGAAGCTGGGGCTCCCGACACGCTCTCCGTTGGCCTCACTGCCTGCGGCCGCACCACTCTTCGAGGATCCGACGCGCATCACCGGCGTCCGCCCGTATCGTCACGGGGACTCACCCCGCCGCATTCACTGGACGGCAAGCGCCGGTGCCGGATCGCTGCTAGTGAAACGCTACCGGCCGGCCATCGCCCGTGAGACGCTCATCTGTCTCGATCTTGCGCAAGAGGACTATGCCTTCCAGCGGCTCCATGCCGCGTCCGAGTTGGCGATCATCGCGGCCGCCTCACTTGCGAACCACATCATCGTGCACGAGCATCTGAGCGCAGGATTGTGCACGCAGGCCACGGATCCACTGCAAGACGCCACGGTGACCTTCTCGCTGCCGCCACGAAAAGAACGCACCCACCTGATGGGCATCCTTGAGGTACTGGCGCGCGCGAAGAGCTATGCTGTTGATGCGGATGCGGAGCACGCGCCCCTCCCGCTGCCCGAATTCCTACGGCTGCAGAGCCTTGGCCTCTCCTGGGGCACGACCATCATCGTCATCACGGGCAAGGAGTCTGAGGCCCTCCTCGAATCGCTGCTCTACGTCAAGCAACGAGGCTCTGCCGTTGCGCTGCTCCTCGTGATGCCCCCGCCGCCGGAGTCACCGACCCCGACCGCGCCCGCAGTCGCGGGAACAGCAGAACGAAGCCGCACTACAGTCATCGGGCTGCCTGTCTACAGGGTGTGGCGGGAAGAGGAACTGGAGACACTATGAGTCACGGATACGACCGGCAGTTCAGACGCCCGCGCGTCGTGATCCGCGAGACAGACGATTACATAGGCGCCGGGCACCAGGAATCGCCCCCGGAACCGGAGAACCCTTGGATCCGCAACTTCTTCCACCCAGCTACCTTCACTGTTCTCGTGGCGTGTGTGCTGTGGCCCGTCGCCCGGTTCGTTGGTCAGCTCTCGCCCATACTCGGTCGAACGGTGATCTGGCTCATACCCGTCTTTATGGCTTTGGTGGGCTTCACCACTCAGAGAATTGCCATCAAACGGCTCCTCAGCGGGACGGAGGCCTTGCGGTTCCGGCTGATCGAGTTAGGGGTGCTCTTCCTGGTTGCCAAGGTTGCCGGTCACATAAGTGATACACTCCCTCAGCTCGTCAGCGTAGCACAGACCTGGTCACAGAACCCCCTCAGCTTCTTCGACGCAGAAACGATGACCGCCTTCCTGTTGGGCACCGCTGTGTGGTGGGGAGGCGGCGCGACAGCGCGTGACCTGGACGCCGTGAGGGACCCCTCGCTCTACACCGGAGAGACCGAACCACGCCGGCGCTTGATGAAACGCTATTTCCTCGGGGGCGTTGTCCTGATGATCTTCGCTGCCCTAGACCGGGTGGAGTTACGCAGCGTCATCACAATGACGCAGGAACGCACCAGCGCCCCTATCTTCAGCGCCTTGATCTACTTTCTCCTGGGGCTGGTGATGCTCGGACAGATTCGCTTTGCCCGTCTGACCGCTCTGTGGCATCGCGACAGAGTGACCGTCTCCCACGATTTGAACGTCGTTTGGCTGCGCTACCTCTTGTCCTTCCTGGCGCTGATTGCCGGCGTTGCCTTCGTCCTGCCCACCGGCTATACGCTGGGCTTCTCAGACCTCGTCGTGCTCATCATCACTCTGATCACGTCGTTGCTCATGATCCTCTATTTGCTCATCGCCTGGCCGTTGGCGCTGCTCGCCGCACTCCTGATGGGCAAGTCGGAACCTGTGCCGCCTCCGGCGATGGAAAGACTGCCCTTCGAGCCTGAAATGATATCAGCGCACGGAGGCTCAGACCCTTGGTGGGCCCTCCTACGCTCAGCGCTCTTCTGGGTGGTGTTGCTCGGCACACTCTTCTATCTGCTACGCAGCTATATCCGGGATCGTCCTGAGCTACGACAGCTCCTGCAGCGACTGACGCCCCTGCGCTGGGCGGGTCATCTCTGGCACGCATTGCTGCGTTGGCTCAGGAGCCTGAGGCAAAAGGCCGGCAGGCTACTACCCGATCTGGTGGCACGTGTCAGGCAAGCACGCGTCAGCCGCAGCTCGCGGCAGCCTCGTGCCGTCTCTCTGGGATCGCGCGATCAGATCCTGCACCACTACCTGCGCACGTTGGATACAGCGCAGGAGGCCGGCGTGCCACGGCGGCGCACTGAAACCCCATACGAATACCGTCGCAGCTTACAGGAGTATGTTGAGGAAGAAGAGGAAGCCTTGGTAGAACTCACCGAAGCCTTCATCGAGGCACGCTATAGCACCCACCCCGTCAGCCCTGAGGACGTCGCCGCACAGCAATCCAACGCGCAGCGCCTCCAGGACACTCTGCGCAAGCGGCACGACGACTAGATCACCACTGTCGACAGCAGCGGCAACTCAGCCCTGGGTGTGCTCCGGCGAGAACCACGCCTTCATCTGCCAGGCCACTCAGAAGAACCTCAGAAACGGGTGCCCGGCGCCAAGCCCGTACCCTCAGGGCTCAACTAGGTCATCGCTGAGAAGCCAAATATACTCCGG
>JAGHDT010000287.1 GCA_021159805.1 Anaerolineae bacterium | reverse complement strand
TGGTGTGCGCCAGCGAATATGGGGTTCACTACGATAGCAGCCTCAGGCCTGAAAGAATCGTCGTCTGCTTCGGCTTGCCGGTACTCGGCGAATCGTACGTGCTCTCCTCAAAGCAGTGACTCACGAATCGCACAAGCGAATCACCGACCACCTGGTACCGCGTAAGCCAGTAATGATCGCTATACTTCCCAGGCCGCTCACCACCCGGCTCATAGAGCGCCTCGACAGTCCCGTTCTTGTCACACACCCTACGCGTATGGGCTTCGGTGAGTTTCGGAATCACCAAGCCCACGAAATGGATAGAGCTGGGCTCGCCTTCAATCAGGATCGATCCCTCGCTCGTCATCCATCTCCGGGTACTGACCGGTGGGTTGATCCCCCGCGCGACGAGTATCGCCGGAGATTCGATCCACCCATTGAACTGGGCTAGCCGTCGTAGGAGACCTGTGGGCCCAGGCCCCAGCTCGGTATCTCTGTCACTCTTGCCACAGCCTTCACACTGCCAGTAGGCTAAGTGACCACTCTTGAGAAAGCATGCAACCCACGTGTGGCCCCCCTGCCGGCACAGCTCCCGACCAGGGGAGCTCCGCTTATCGAGCTATTCCCACATTGGCCGGTCCCCCACCCGCTGATGGCGATCGTCCTCCAAGACTCACCTCGTACATACTCCCGTGACGTGCCACAGCTCACGCTATCTGAATCCAAGTCTGCGGCCGCCCGACGTCTTGCATCAGCGGCGGCGGTTGGCCGCGCGCAATATGCCCTAATTGGCCGACTATCTCGCAACTGTCAGGAGATATCGAGGCACCTTGGGCCCATCCGCGCTCAACATTCACCGCAGCGGGATACGGCTCGTCGCAACGGGGGACGGACACGATGATGGTAAGGATCGTCGGTCTCCAGCTGACAGTGGTAGATCTCGATCAGGCGGACCATGGCGGCTTCGGCCGCAGGCGTCTCCAACCCTTCGCCGGCGAAACGCTCACAGTCCAGCACAGCTCGCAGATACAGGATCTCCCACCGCCAGTTCTGCCTGGCCCAGGCGGGCAGACGGCCATTTACACCATCTGCAAGCCGGTAGGCGCGCTGCGCCTCCTCGGCATTCGCGGGCTGCTTTAGATAGGAGCGCCCCGCCGCGCTCTCGAGAATATCAATGATAGCCAGCACGTCCTCTGTGACCTCTGGGCCGAACTCATACGCAATGTACTCCTCCAGTGTCTCCCATGCGGATTGGTCACGGCTCCAGTAGAACTGGAGGACGACGGCCTTGTTCATGTCTTCGTAGATGCCCTCACTATAGGGGAAGCCGCCACTCACCACGTGCTTGACCTGATCCCACAGACGCTGAAATCGGGCGGGCAGCGGGTGAGCGCCCGCGCCACCCCAAGGCCAGTTACCCCACATACTGATTTCCGGAAAGTTGAGCAAGGGCAAGTTGCCGGGCACGCCGACATCCAAGGGATACCGTGGATAGTCATTGTGCGAATCGGCGAGGATAGTGTCCACCCATCCGACGTCGGTGCTCAGCGCATCGGTCAGTCCTTGCCACTCGCCTTCGGGCGGCGTGTCAAACATCCAGGTGCTCAGGATCGTCTTGATGTTCGGGAAGTATCCACGGGCAAGGCGCGTAAGATCACGAGACAGCTTTAGGAAACCGTTACTGCCCCACGGCAGGCACCTCTCACAGGCGCACCCACCCTCGTCGTAGGGCCAGAACACCACGAGATCCAAGCCGATATCGGCCAGTCGCTCGAAGAGCTGACGGACATTCTCCATGATGTACGCGTGTCCCTCCGGACTGCTGGGACAGATGGGGTTCCCGCTGTTGCCGCGCCGGTGGGGTGGATCGGGCAGGGGCGTCGCCCGAAGACGCTTCGGAGCACCTCTGAACAGGGCGTTGTTGACTCCGATGCAGAACAAGAGTCCCAGATCCTTGGCTATCCGCGCATACCTGCGAGCCATAACCACGGCCTGCTCGGCCTGCGGATCGTCCCAGTCCTGCAGGTTGATGAAGGGGAAACTGATCTTGATGGCATTCACCCCCCACAGCGCAATGTCTTCCATATACCGGGTGATCTCCGCCTCTGGGGCCTCATGGTACCAGTTGTGGAAGTGCGATGCGAAATACATGCCGCGCAGGGAGCCTTGCGGCACTGAGGTGCCCCGCCAGGGCGAAGGCTGGAACGTCCCGTCATAGCGGCTGGTGCGCAGAAACTTCCCGACACCGTAGAGCAATCCTCGCGGTGACCCGCCGGCAACCCGCACAGCGGCTCCGACCTGGTCGATGCAGAAGGCTTCGGGCGACAAGTCGCCGGCGATGGCCAAGATAATCCTGGCCGCAGGCCCGGCCTCGGTCCCGGCCTCGACCACCCTCGCCGGACAGCGCTGTTGGATGCGGTCCTTCAAGATCGCAAACGCCCTGGAGACCAATGGGTCGCTGTGTGCTTCAACCCTAACCGTGACTTTATGTCTCTTATTCATTCTATGTCCCTATCTGCGACCTGTGG
>JAGHDT010000324.1 GCA_021159805.1 Anaerolineae bacterium | reverse complement strand
TCCCAAGAAGGCATGCACGTCTGGCAGCTCGATAGCCACCACGCCATCAATCTTATGGATGTCGCCGGGAGCTTCGCCATAGGGCTAGGTCTCGTCCTGACCTGGCTTGGGGGTAAGCTCTGGAACCGCCAGTTGATGGCCTGATCGCCAAGCTCACGGAGAGCCTGCCTCGGGCGCACGGAACCTATGGTCTAGGCCTCTGTCTTGCTGCGCCGGCGACATCCATAAGATTGATGGCGTGCTGGCTATCGAGCTGCCAGACGTGCATGCCTTCTTGGGATGTAGGAAGCGCGAGTGCTAATAGGCCCAGGAGGATAAAGATGACTCCGGCAGCACTGAGAGCGACGACCAGCCAGCTATGCCTTCGTGCCGGCGTCACATTCCCTGATGACACAGGCTGCGTGACTGGCACTAGTCCGCGTTGGGCGGGGGAACCGGCAGATCCTCAGTGGCGGTGTTCATCCATTTCTCACCGGTCTCGATGAGCATCACGGGAATATCATCTCGGATGGGATACTTGCGCCCACAATCCTGGCAGACCAGCCAGCTGTCCTCGCGCACGAGATCGAGGACGCCGGGGTCCTCCTTGTCTGTACGGCGGGTCTCACCGCTTACGCAATAGGGACAGCGTAGAATCTCCAGCAGTTCGGCGTCAACCATAGGTCCTCCTGAGATGGGTCGAGAATAGACATCGCCTGGAGTATACCACGCGATCTGGCCGTGGCAAAGCGCAGCCCCCTTCCCCTGAAACGGGGACTTCGTTCCTTCTTGCCCCCGGAGGGGGCAAAGGAGAGGTGGCGCAAGACTGATTCTACCGGCGACCGTTTCAGGAAACTAAGGCGCGGCTCTCGCTCCATGTTTGAGTGTACCGCCATCAGTGCTAACATCAGACCATCAACCAAGGAGGTGTCTATGTACAAGTGTGCCATCATCGGTGTGAGTGGAGGTCGGGCACACGGGCTCGCCGAAGCGTATGAGCATGTTCGGCGCGGTAAGCTGGCAGCGATTTCATCGCGGCAGCAGGACAAGCTCGATGCTTTTGGTGAGAAGTTCGGTGTGGATGCGCGCTACACGGATTACCGTGAGATGTTCGCGGTGGAAAAGCCGGATCTGGTGCACGTCAACACGCCTCCCACGGTCCGGCTGGAGATTATGGAGGCGGCGGAGGCTGCCGGGATTCCCTCTCTCGTCGTAGAGAAACCTCTGGCGTGTCAGGGTGAGGACTTTATGGCCATTCGGGAGTTCGCTGCACGCAGCTCGGTCAAGATCTCGATCAACCACCAGTTGCATTTCCACCCGCGGCGGATGGCTCTACAGCATCTGGTGCAGGAGGGGAAGATCGGTGATATCCGCTCAATTGAGGCCAGCGCGCGGATGAATCTGGCCTACCAGGGCACGCACTCGCTCCAGGCGATCGGCGCCTTCTTGCCCGATGCCAGACCGATCTCCGTATTCGGTCAGGTCTCGGGTGCAGCTGGCCTCCAGGAGACGCGCGGGCAGCACTACGCGCCCGATCAGAGCCTGGCCGCGATCGCGTACGACAATGGCGTTCACGCTACCCTCCAATGCGGCGCGAATGCGCCCAGAGTGCGGCGTGACGATGATCGCATCCACACCCACAAGCGCATCGTCGTCCATGGGTCGCGTGGCTACGTCCAGTGGCCGATGTGGTCGTGGGAGACCTTTGTGGATGGCGTTTACGACAGCGGCACGCATGAGTACCCGGAGGAGGATATCCTCGGACAGGCCGGATTGACCGAGGCGATGTTTGATTGGTTGGAGGATGATGGTGCGATCCATCCTTTGAATCTCGATCTGGCGCTGCAGGACTTCAATGTAGTACTGGGTATGTATATGAGCGCTCTGAACCATGCTGTAGTCTCCCTGCCGGTTGAGCCGGAGCCTGATCTGATCAACAAACTGCGCCAAGCCCTGGCGTAGTCCTGGTAATCGGTGACTCGAAAGGAGTGATATGATCAAGAGGACCGCGACGCTGTCACGATTGAAGCCTGAGTGTGTAGATGAGTACATTGAGTTCCACAAGAACGTTTGGCCCGAGCTGGAGGCCGTTTATCACGCAGCTGGAACAACCGACATCTGCTGCTATGTCAACGGCACGACGCTCGTGGTCACCATCGAGGAGGACCCCGAGATCGAGAAGACAGCTGACGAGTTATTGGCACAGAATCCGGTTAACAGAGCGTGGCAGAGCGGGATGGCAAAGCTGCTTGACCCTGACTTCACGCCGATCGTGCTGGAGGAAGTCTATCGTCTCCCCAAAGCTACGAAGGTGAGTTGAGATGCGGATGTTGGATCGCTTCCGGATGGACGGTCGGGTCGCTTTGATCACGGGTGCCAGCCGGGGGCTGGGCAAGGTCATGGCCCACGCGCTGGCTGAGGCCGGGGCCAACGTCGCTGCTGCGAGCCGGCGCTTTGTAGATGTGCAGGCTGTGGCACAGGAGGTTGCGGCGGAGCACGGCACGGAGTGCCGTGGCTATGCGTGCGACGTCACGCAGCCGGCGCAGATTGAAGCCCTGGTGGCTCAGGTGATCGAGGACTATGGACGGATCGATGCGTTGATCAACAATGCCGGCATCAACATCCGCGGCCCGATCGAGTCGCTGACACTGGAGGAGTTCCGCCTGGTGCAGGACACCAACGTCACCGGTATGTGGCTGCTGTGCCGCGAGGTCGCTCCGCATATGAAGGCGCAGGGCTATGGTCGCGTGATCAACGTCGGCTCCATCCTGTCACAGGTATCCATCCCCGAGCGCACGCCTTACGCGACCAGCAAAGGCGCTGTGGTGCAGCTGACGCGCACGCTGGCACTGGAGTGGGCGACGACGGGGATCACCGTCAACGCGATCCTGCCGGGGCCCTTCGGGACGGAGATGAACCAGTCGCTGCTTGAGGATCCGGAGAAGTATCAGGCTTTCGTCTCCAAGATCCCGATGGGGCGCTGGGGAGAGCTAGAGGAGATCGGCGGCGTGACGCTCTTCCTGGCCAGCGACGCCTCCAGCTTCGTCACCGGCGCGGGTATCCTTGTCGATGGCGGGTGGTTGGCGCAGTAGCACAGAGCTAACTAAGGGGCGGCTAGGTTTCGTCTTGGCTGAAACCTAGCCGCCCGTTTCCAGTTGTCCGTTTTCAGTTACTGATCTGTCCGTGTCTGCCTCAACGTGCCTTCGAATATCGTGCTGTTGGTCCCAGCGATGTCGATGTCCAGCGATACGACGTTGTCGGCCATATTGAGCACGACGAAGGCGTCGGCATCGTCCGTCAGATCTGTCCGCAGATTGCGCAGATATGGCTGACACAGGCTGGTCACTCTGTGTGGACTGTCTGCTTGTGGATGGGAGTATACAATGGGAATCACGATTCACGATTCAGGTCACCTCAAGAAGATTCCTTGCATCTCTGCAAGGTGCCTACAAGGGAGCAGAATGAACCGTGAGGAGATAGTCAAAAGTCTTGAGTCAAGAGTCGTGAATACTCCGTAAGGCAGTCTCCGTCTTCGCAATCGGCTGCCAAGAACCAACATGAATCGTGAATTGTGAATCGTGACGCTCTTGCCGGGTCACCGTACTGTCGATTTCATGACTCTAGACTTC
>JAGHDT010000070.1 GCA_021159805.1 Anaerolineae bacterium | reverse complement strand
GTGGGCTTGCCACGGAAGAGCAGGTAGTGCGGGTTGTCGGGGTACAGGGATAGGGGCGTGTTTGACATGGTGCCTTTCCTCTCTCCGGGGTGCGGGTTCAGAAATTGGTGAGCTCTGATGAACTGATCAATCAGGTGGATGTCTAGCTGATGGCGTACTACGTTGCAAAGCTTGTGGATGGAGGGCTCATCTATTCGATTCTGGTTCACTGTTTCGTGCAAGACGGCATCAGGGACGTGCAGTTGGCGGACAATCGTCAGAAGTGTGAGTGCACCAATCTCGTGGAGATGAATGAGCGGACCGGCATCAGCGACGGCTGCCGCTATGTGCCCAGTGCCCATTCCACGTCCTCAATCATCGCTGTGTGCTGGCGTTCAGCCAGTTCGACCCAGTCGATTCCGACAGCTTCGACGGCTTCTTCTCGCGCTAGTTTGCCATTGATGAAATCTGCAAGAATACGTTCTCGCCACAATTGACGTAGCCCTGATTTGATGGCCTTGGTGATGACCTCGGCCTCGGTTTGATCAGTGTCTGCGACGAGAAACTCAAGATACTCCTTCACCGTTTCCATTTTCTCGCCTCCTGAGTTCTACTTGACCCTATTCTAGCACGGAGCTGGGGTCACTAGACGCCGGCCATCGGCGATGGGACGCGTTCCGGACTCATACAGCGACGACCTCTTCAAGTATTCGTTGGCCCAAGTGTGGCTTCAACGCATCACGCATCACCAGGTCAACCTGAATGCCCAGGAGGTCGGTAAGGTGGTCTTCCAAAGCGATGAACTGAAGTAAACTCGGTGTCTCGGAGTATGTGATCAGCACGTCCAAATCGCTGTCCATGTCTTGCTCGCCGCGAACGTAGGATCCGAAGAGGCCGAGAGAGCTGACGCAGTAATTTTCCCTCAGCAAAGGCAGGTACTGCTTGAGGGTATGCCGAACGCTCTCGAAGGTAGTAGTCTGTTTTCCGCTATCCATATCGATGTCCTCGTGTTTCACCAACGTTCCTGAAACGTGCGATGGTGCTTGCCAAGGCCGCGATCGAACTGTGTCGGTACGTCTGTCCATATTATAGCAGATGTACGTCAGCCGACGCCCCGCATAGCCAAATGAGAGTGCCTCAAGAGTGGGGTCCGTCGCAGGCGGAGCGCCCGCGGTTAGGTGTATGCGGCTGTTGGGCGCTGACCATAACCGACTGAGGCCGATCCTGTACCGAAATTCAAGCATCTCCGTTGCCGGCGACAAACATCTGCCACGTACGAACCGGCTTCCACCCCAGGAGCTTTTCAGCCCTATCTGTGATGAGCAACGAGCGATAGGGCTCGGTCTGGTACGCCGGCCCACCCCGCCATTCCACATCCGGATGCACGAGTTCAGCCAGTTCCCTGCTGGTCTTCCCGGAGGTGGTGATGTCTGAGGAAGCGACCAATACACACGCGAAGCCGGCCAACGAGCACGACAGCCCTTGAAGGGATGCCGCCGCCAGATCGCGAACATCTATGAAAGCCCCATACTCCCAATAGGGATCCCATTCATAGGCCGGTCGTTCTCTCCGAAGCGCTTGAATCTCATCGTAGGTTTCCGGCCTCCAAACACCTGGCGGCCTCAAGCAGATCGTGGAAATGCCCGTGCGCTCACACCAGTATCGGCACATCTGCTCAGCGAGGTATTTGCCGATGGCATAGGGCGTGCATGGATAACATGGATGATCATCATCCAACGGTAGATAATCCGGCTCTCTCTCTCCCTTGAACACGCCCAGCGCATCAACGCTGCTCATAGTGATCACGCGTCTCACGGACGTGCTTTCAGCAGCGAGAAGCACATTCCAGGTACCCTGAACGATGGCTCGCATCGTCTCGTGAGGGCTATCCTCGGGATCGCCCAACGGCGAGGCCAGATGAATCACTGCGTCACATCCGCAGATTGCCTTCTCAAGCGAGGAGGAATCCAGAATATCCAATCCGTCGAGCAGGTCGTATCCCACGACTTCATGCCCACTGATCTGCAGCTCAGCCTCGATCACCGAACCGATCATGCCCCGATTGCCCGTAAGCAGGATTTTCAATCATCGTCTCCGTGACTTCGTGGTCAGGCAGCCCCTCTCTGGAGTTCATGGATTGCCTTGGTCAGTCTGGACATAGCCTCACACAGAGTGCTTCGCGGACAGGCAATGTTCATCCTCGCGTACCCGGCGCCCTCTCTACCAAACCAGTAGCCGGGATTGAGAGCCAATCGTGCCTTGTGAGCCAGGAACTTCTCCAGCTCTTTCGCATCCAGACCCAATGCTCTGAAATCCAGCCATACCAGGTATGTGCCCTCGGGCTCAATCAGTTTGACCTGGGGTAGAGTCTCACGAAGATGAGATCTCAAGAAGTCAATGTTTGATTGCAGATAGACCAGCACGTCGTCTAGCCATTCACTTCCCTCGCTGTAGGCAGCCTCTGCCGCCGCCGAGGCGAACACATTTGTCTTATTCATCCAAAGTCGATCCGAAAAATCGTGAAAGCGTTGGCGATATTCTTCATTGGGGATGATCGCCATCGCATCTGTCATCCCGGCGATGTTGAAGGTCTTGGCCGGCGACAGACAGGCAAAAGATACTTGGGCCAGTTCATCCGATATCGAGACAAATGGCGTGTAGCGATGGGTCCCATAGACGATGTCACCGTGAATCTCATCAGAGATGATCAACACGTTATGCTCTCTGCAGATCTCGCCGGCACGGGCCAACTCTGCCCTTGTCCATACCCTGCCGGTTGGGTTGTGCGGATTGCAGATGATCAACATCTTGTTCTTGGGATCCGCGGCCTTTTCCTCCAGGTCTGCGAAATTCATCTGGTACTTGCCGTTGTCCAGGAGGAGGGGATTCTTGACAATCCGTCTGCCATTGTTCCTGATGGCCAGGCGAAACTCAAAGAAGACAGGTGGCTGAATGATGATGCCGTCACCGTCCTCTGAATGTTGGTTTATCAAAACAGCTATTGCATTCAGGACACTGGGGCAGTGCTCAATGTGCGTTCGGTCAATTGCCCACTGATGTCTCTTCGTGTACCAATCGATGAGGGCCTCAAAATAGCCGTCGCTTTTGGTCTCGTAGCCGAAAATGCCGTGTTTCACACGCCTGAGCAGAGCCTCAATCACAACAGGTGCCGCTCGAAGATCCATATCGGCGACCCAAAGAGGCAATACATCTTCACTCCCGAAGTGCTCAATCAACATGGACTTGTTCCATTTGAGCGTGGGATACTCGTTTCTGTCAATCACTTGATCGAAATCCATAATGCGTCCCTCCCTTTCAGGTGATCCCGCTTTGCGGGTCGGCTCTCATCCTTGTCCGGTCAACTCCATCCTGATCTGCTCCAGCAACCCCGCTTGAATCTCAGGGCCGTCGTCACTCAGACGCAGCGCTGCCACTATGGGCCGCCAGGCAGGCAACTGCGCCCGATCGTCAGGTCGAAGCTCGAAGTAGCGCTCCAGGTAGGCCTGGCTGAACTTATCGATACGCGACCGAAGCGGCGGTTGCGATGCCGATACACCCGATAGGATCAACAGGCTCAGGGCGACATCCTCCAGAGGATTCCCGATGTGTCCATTGTTCCAGTCGATCACGATCGGCCCCCTGGGGCTCATCAGCACATTGTACGGATGAAAATCAGCGTGACAAACACGATCGCCGGTGGGCAGTTCATCAAAGGCTTTCAGTACCGCCTCTTTGAGCTCGGCGGGCAAGACGGTGCTCCTGCGGATGACTCAGTCTTCCTTCTTCTCAACGAAAGCCAGACGCATCCCATCAGGGTCCAGGATAACGAGCTTGCGCGTACCCCACGGCATAGCCTGAGGAGGGGACTCCACACGGACGTGGTCCCGCACCTTCTCCCACAGGGCGTCGATGTCGCGGTGCGTGAAGTTGAAAATGTCATGGCACGGGACACGGTGCGAATCTGGATCTTCGCTGATCCCGAATCCGCTTCCTCCCTCGATCTCGTAACTCTGCCATCTCTCGTAGCTCGCACTCCGCTTGGAGCCGAGCACGTCTTCGTAGAACGCCTTCGACCGCTCAAGATCCGATACCGCGATGGTCACGACCTGAAACTTCATCTCATTCTCGTCTCCTAGCAGTCAGGTTCACCTGCGCGGCGGAGCCACATTGCCTGCCACCCTGCGTTAACCAGCGCCCTGAGAACTGGAAACCTTACCTTCATGTTCATCTATCCAGGCTTGGTGACGGTTGTACCAGACGTGTGATGATCGCCCAAGCTTCGCGATCTGTCTCGGATGGGCAAGCGGCAATACTTCCATTGATCTACCATGGATGTGTGCAGTACAAGGCTTTCCGTAGGGTTGCCCGTCACGTATGAAATCTGAGAGCCGCTTCCGCCGTGGATCAAAGTGTGCGAGAAACCATTGGATGGGTTTGTCACCGAGCAATATCAAAGTGCTGGCGCCCGACTCACAAAGTTCATCCCAAATGGCGCGGCGACGCTTTCCATCTGTGAGTGCCGTTGGCACAGGTGGGACTGTAGGTCTCGGCAATCCGTACTTCTTGGCAACAGGGGTATACGCCCGTGCAATGGCCTTGCTCTGCGCCGGGTTCACGCAACTGTGGGGTACGAGATCGCACAACCACGCATCAGCCCGCGACAATCCCAAAGGCTTCAAGATCAGATCGTCGAGAGCGACACCGGACGGGCCGTTGAACTGCGGGTTTGCCGGCACAAGCTTTCCGAGTTCTTTCGGTATGTTGATTCCCTGAAGTGTGGCTTCAGCGTTATCGCCGCGCCAGAAAATGTAGGGCTCACTGGCAACGGCAAGCGCCTTCACGATGATTCTGTGATCGGCTCCTACCCAACGAGCGTGAACCGCGCTGGCATAGACCCCCAATACAAATACATGTTTCCGAGCGCGGTCTACTTGCGCAACTTCCTGAGCGGGTTGTCCGAATGGAAACGTCCCGATAGCAGATGTCATGTCGGATGACTCCTTACGTCTACCCATGCCTTCTGGCTGACTGATTCTCGTCAGACCTCGTCCGAACGGGCTAACACCGATAGGCCGATCCGACTGGATCGGGACTGCCGATGCCGGCAGCTGGCCCTGGGACCAAGAGCCAGGCGGCACCAGTTACGCCGAGTGATGCGACTGGAGCTGGCGTAGCACGTCAATCGCAGTCGCCCAGGCAGCCTCGAAGTCAGTGCCACCGCGCACAAGGTAGCTCAGCCGGCGTTCCCAGTCCCTCTCGAACTCAGCACGTCGTGCTTCGATGCGACCTAGGTTCACCCGGGCCGGGTCAAGGCCCTTGGCGATGAACTTGGCCGGCACCAATGGTACCACGTCACTGATGGCTACACCGGCTTGCACCAGTTGATGAATGTCGTAGAGATCACGGGAGACCGCGAACCGCCGTTGGCCACCGACAGCGCGGAGTTTCTCCGCCAGGATCTCCTCTAGCGAGTAGCATACGATGCCGGGGGCCAGCAGGGCGTCCACATCCGAGTATGGGTGGATGAGCTCACGGGTTACCGGCCGCGAAAGCAATACTTCATCACGGGTTACGTCCAGCCGGATTGCTCGGGGTGACCCTGCCCATTGCAGCGGGCCGCGATAGTAGACCCGCACCTGGTAAGTCTCGTCTCCATACGTGTCGGAGAGCGTCTCAACCCGCCAAGGTGCCGCCTCGTAGTTGGGACCCCCGTGCTTCACGGACCAGCCTGCTGCATTCTCGATCCAGCGACGCAGTCTCTCGACCGTAACGCGGGCTGTGGCGGTGAAGTCCAGGTCTTCTGAAAACCGGTAATCGCCGAAGTAGCACTTTCGCAGGCACGTGCCTCCCTTGAAGTGAAGGTGGTTTGAGTGCTCGTTCGCTGCGTAGAGGGCAGCGACAAACCACCCCAGACTGTAGTCGAGATCCACGACCATGGAATCGACGCCCCACGTGGCGGCCTTTCGCCTGAGCTCGGCCTCACTGATCATGGTCTCCTCCCGGAGCGCCACGGTCCGGCCACATTGACCTTCACCTGCCAGCGGGTAGCAATTTGCCCGGAGCTTCCCGACTCACCTGGTTCCAGTGAGACAACGCCGGGTGCAACGGCATCCTGCCATCGCTTGAGCGTCTCGTCGCGATTGGGAATTGAAAGGCCGAGAGCCTCTACGAGAAAGCCAATGCGTTTTGTAGGGCTGGACACCGGCCAACGGAGAAGACAGTCGCTGAGGCGTTGCCAGTCGAGGTCCTGCGCCGTCTGAAGGGCCTGAGCAAGCTGGACAATGCCGCCGCTAAGGTCGGGGCGGTCGGCAGCATCAACCAGTGTCTTCTCGCGGTCGGTCACGTAGTAAGGCTGGCCATCCATAGTACTCTGCGTGACGCCAAAGAACTTGCTTTTGCTGACGGTAACGAAGCGAAACGTCATACCCAGGATGACCTTCTCTGACGGGCGCTTGCGTGTCGTTGATTGGACGAAGGTTGTGTTAGGGATCTGTTCGGTCAGTTGCCAGTAGTGGAGTGCCGACCAGTAGGCGACGGCTGCCGGCTTGATCAAGTACGGGGCAATCACCAAGGCATGGGCAGACCAACGGCGCTCCGTGCCGGCTTCAAAGGGGACGATGAGGTACGTTCCCCTCTCCAGTCGGTGCAACCACCCACCTCGCCTCAGGCGGCTCAGAGCTTCACCTGTCGCCTGGCTGGTGCCCCAGAATCCCCGTGCTTCCTCGGAGGTGAAGATAGGCTTATCCTGCGATGCCAGAGTAGTGAGGAATTCTGCTTCTCTGGGACTGAGTCCGGTTATACTTTGTGGCACGAAAATACCTCCCTGAGACAAATATCTTCACACAAAGTATAATATCACACCGAGGAAGGGCAAACGAGGAAACAACGCGGTTCCGGTTTGTGTTGGTCAGCCAAAGCCACAACCTGTTTGACAAGAACGCGGAAT
>JAGHDT010000330.1 GCA_021159805.1 Anaerolineae bacterium | reverse complement strand
CCCTCCGGGAACAACAACTGCTCACGGACCCCAAGGGTGTAATTACCACGACCATCCAGCTTGTCCGACACGCCTCGGAAGTCTCGCGTCCGCGGAAGCGCCACGCCAATCAAACGATCCAGGAAGGCCCACATTCGCTCGCCTCGCAACGTCACCTTGGTCCCAATCGCACGCCCTTCGCGCAACTTGAAGTTGGCGATAGAACGACGAGCATGAGTTATCACCGGCTGCTGACCCGTAATTGTCCGCAGATCGTTCACAGCGTACTCCAGGACCTTCGGGTTATCCAGAGCCTCACCCAGACCGATGTTGAGGACGATCTTACGGATGCGGGGAACCTGCATCACATTCTCGTAGCCGAACTCTTTCATAAGCTCGGGTACGACCTTATCACGGTATTCTTCTTTTAACCGTTGCATCGTCCCCATCTCCTAATCAATGGCCGTGCCGCACTTGCGGCAAACGCGCACCTTGGTGCCATCCACCACATCATAGCCAACACGCGTGGCTGCATCGCAGCTTGGGCAGACCAGCATGACATTGGACAGATGGATTGGTGCCTCAAACTGAACTCGCCCACCCTGAACCTGCGAGCGGCCAGCACGTTGTGCGCTCTGATGTTTAATGCGCATGTTGACCGTAGAAACCACGACACGGTTTTTCTGCACCAACACGCGCATCACTTCTCCGCGCGCACCGAGGTCATCGCCAGCGATCACCTCTACAGTGTCACCTTTCTTAATCCGATTCATTTCACTTCCTCATCACCGGCACTAGATCACTTCAGGCGCCAGCGACACGATCTTCATGAAGCCCTTTTCGCGCAACTCACGCGCAACAGGGCCGAAGATACGCGTACCGCGGGGATTCGCCCCGTCTTCGTCCAGGATAACCGCGGCATTATCATCGAAGCGGATGTAGGATCCATCCGACCGACGATACTCTTTGACGACACGTACAATCACAGCACGAACAACTTCACCCTTTTTCACAGAGGACGTTGGAGACGCGGACTTCACCGTCACTACAATGGAATCGCCCACGTAGCCATAGCGACGTCCCGAGCCTCCCAACACCTGAATGCAGAGCAACTCCTGCGCCCCCGTATTATCAGCAACCTTTAAGCGTGTCTCACGTTGGATCATTCCACGACTCCCTACATGTCCGCTTAGGCGGCACGTTCCAGAATTTGCTCCACAGCCCAACGCTTCCGCCGGCTGTAGGGGCGTGTCTCGATTATCTGGACCCGATCACCGACATGGCACGCATTCTCGCCGTCGTGCGCCATATACTTCTTCGTTGAACGGACCACCTTCTGATAAAGCCTGTGGCGGTACCGTCGCTCAACAGTGACAACCACCGTCTTATCCATCTTATCGCTGGTCACCAGACCAACCAGCCGTCGCCGTTGTCCCTTCATGCGGCTGCTCCTTCACTCGTCTCTGCTACTAACTCGCGCTCACGCAGGATCGTCAGGATACGAGCAATGTCCTTGCGAACTGCACGTAGTCGATTGTGATCCTGTAGACCACCCGCGTACCACTGCTGGCGCAGGTTGAACAATTCGCGACGGGTCTCCTGCAGGCGAGTACGCAACTCCTCTGATGTTATCTCTCGAATCTCACTCGCTCGCATACCTACTCTCCTGCTTCTCCACCATACTCGATACGTGTGATGATCTGGGTCCTGATAGGCAACTTGTGAGATGCGAGGCGCAGTGCCTCGCGTGCAATCTCGTCATCGATACCAGCAACCTCGAACATCACCCGACCGGGACGCACTACAGCGGCCCAGTACTCGACCTCACCCTTGCCCTTGCCCATGCGCGTTTCAGCAGGCTTGCTGGTGATGGGCTTATCAGGGAAAACGCGTACCCAGTACGTACCGCGACGGCGCATATGGTGCACAATGGCGCGGCGAGCGGCCTCGATCTGACGTGCAGAAACCCAGGCGGGCTCAAGTGCCTGCAGACCGTAGTCACCGAAGTTAACATCTACACCCCGAGACTCCTTGCCCGTCATTCGTCCGCGATGTTGTTTGCGATATTTGACACGTTTCGGCATCAACATAGCTCGACCTCCTTACCCCAAGGGGTTAGCGTGCTTCTTCCATAGCTGAGGGCTGACCGGGGAGAACTTCACCCTTGTAGATCCACACCTTAACGCCGATTCGTCCATAGGAAGTCGCAGCTTCTTCCTGTGCGTAGTCGATGTCAGCGCGTAGCGTCTGCAGCGGCACACGCCCTTCGCGCATCCAGGTCACGCGAGCCATTTCAGAGCCCGCCAAGCGTCCTTTGCACATTACCTTGATCCCCTCAGCCCCAGCGCGCATCGCCTGTCGCAGCGCACGCTTCATCGCGCGGTTGTGATAGATCCGCTTCTCGAGCTGGGAGACGATGTTCTCGGCAACGAGCTTGGCATCAAGGTCCGGTCGCTTGATCTCCTGAACATCGACATGCACGCGCTTCCCACCTGTCAACACCTCGATATCGTGACGCAGCGCCTTGACGTTTTCGCCCTTGCGACCGATCACCACACCCGGACGCGCGCTCCAGATGATAACTGACAGTTGATTCGGGGGGAAGCGCTCGATCTCAACACGAGAAATGCCGCTCTGCCCATCGCGGGATCGCGCGCGCATTTGATCGGTGACCAAATCACGAACAGCCAGATCCTCACTCAGCAGGTCCGCATATTCACGACCCTCGGCAAACCAACGAGATTTCCAGTCCCGGATGACCTTCAGACGAAAACCATAGGGATGTACTTTGCGCCCCAAGATAAGCCTCCTTAGAACTACGCTTCCAGTCGTTCTTCAAGAACAACCGTAATGTGGGATGAGCGCTTGCGAATGGGACGATAGCGTCCACGACTTCCCCAACGCGCCCGCCAGCCCTTCCCAGGCATCACGCCGGGGCCTTCATCAGCAGCAATCTTGGCAATGTACAAGCTATCGAGGTCCAACCCCTTCTCGTCTGCGTTGGCAACGGCGGAGTGGATCAGCTTGTAGACGGGAACAGCGGCCGCGTGAGGCATCATGCTCAATGCATCCAGAGCCTCTTGTGCCGCCATGCCTCTCACTGCGTCAATCACTCGCCGCACCTTCAAGGGCGTCATTGGGATGTGCTTTGCTGTAGCTTTAGCGATTTCCAGCATCATCTTGCCTCATCATTACCCGGACCTTCTTTTCCCTGGCCACGTGACCACGGAACGTCCGGGTCGGTGCAAACTCGCCCAACCGATGCCCCACCATATTCTCGGTGATGTATATCGGCACGTGGCGACGACCGTCATGAACAGCCAACGTATGTCCGACCATTTGCGGGAAGATCACAGATGCGCGGGACCAGGTGCGAATCACCCGCTTGACACCGGTCCGGTTCATCTCCTCGACCTTCCGCAGCAGCTTCGGCTCTACGTACGGTCCTTTCTTCAAGGAACGTGACATAACAAACTACCTCCCTTACTAGCGGCGACGGTCAGAACCAGACTGACGCCGTCGAACAATGTACTTGTCCGTATCTTTGTTGTGACGCGTCTTCCGCCCCAGGGTCCGCCATCCCCAAGGAGACTTCGGGCCAGGCATACCGATCGGCGAACGACCTTCACCGCCGCCGTGCGGGTGATCACGCGGCGACATGGCTGAGCCGCGAACTGCCGGGCGCCAACCCTTCCAGCGCTTGCGGCCGGCCTTGCCCAGCTTCACATTGGCATGCTCTTCGTTGCCAACCTGACCGATGGTCGCCATACAGGTTCGACGAACCAAGCGCATCTCACCACTCGGCAGGCGCAGTGTCACGTAGCCACCTTCTCTGGCCATCACCTGCGCCGATGCACCAGCGGCACGCACCATCTGCCCACCACGACCTGGGTAAAGCTCCACATTGTGGATCGTGGTACCCAGCGGGATACGCTCCAGAGGCAGCGCATTCCCAACATGGATCTCGGCCTCAGTCCGAGAACTAAGCACCGAATCCCCAACCTTGAGCCCCATAGGTGCCACAATGTAGCGTTTCTCACCGTCGGCGTAGACCAACAACGCGATACGCGAGGTGCGATTGGGATCATACTCGATCGAATCGACGCGGGCGGAGATGTCCAGTTTGTTGCGCTTGAAGTCGATGACGCGGTACCTTCGTGCGTGTCCACCACCTCGGTGCCGCACTGTAATGCGACCGTGGCTGTTGCGCCCTGCTTTCCGAGTCAGAGGCGCAAGCAGGCTTTTCTCCGGCTTGGTGCGCGTGATTTCCTCAAACGTCTGTCCCGTCATGTGACGGCGACCAGGGGAGGTCGGGTTGTATTTCTTGATCGCCATACTAGGCCTCCAATGCCTCAATGCGCTCGCCTGCAGCCAACGTCACCACAGCCTTCTTCCACGGTGCGTGTCGCGTCGATTGACGTCGACCGCGCAATCTGCTGATCTTGCCAGGCACAACCATCGTGTGCACGCGCTTAACATCCACACTGTAGATCTGCTCAACGGCCCGCTTAACCTCAAGTTTGTTCGCTTTCATATGGACCACGAAGACGTACTTGCCCAGCTCGCGCAGCATATAGGACTTCTCCGTTTCCAGAGGTCGCACGATAATGTCGTAGATTCTCATCTGGCCTACTCCTCGCCCCCGGCAACCTTAGCTACACCCGTGCCGAGAATCGACTCGATGACCTTGAGGGATGCCAACGACAGTACAACCGTCTCGGCGCTCAGAAGATCACGGATATTCAGATAGTGTGCACGCAACGACCGCGCCTTCGCAAGATTCCGTACCGACAGCTCAACGGACTCGTTGCGCTCCGAGAGCAAGACCAGCTTCTTACCCTCACCCGACGTAATCCGCCGCAACGTCTTGTCCATCTCTTTGGTCTTGGGAGCGGCCATCTTCAATTCATCAACAACCACCAACCGCTGCTCGGCGGCCTTCACCGACAATGCCGAGCGCAATGCTGCGCGACGCATCTTGCGCGGCATTCGCTTCTCATAGGAGCGCGGCTGCGGCCCATGAGCGACGCCACCACCG
Source organism: Anaerolineae bacterium (assembly GCA_021159805.1). Classification (GTDB taxonomy): domain Bacteria; phylum Chloroflexota; class Anaerolineae; order B4-G1; family SLSP01; genus PWVB01. The sequence goes on along the minus strand of JAGHDT010000330.1, from coordinate 5,783 downwards.
ACGAAGGTCGGAGCATTCCGACTGCCGTGACGTGCGCGACCGGTACCCTTCTGGCGATACCACTTCGCCTTGGTGCGGTTGTTCTCGCCTCGGGTTTTCACCTTATGCGTTCCCAGACGCGCGTTTGCCAACTGACGCACCAGAGCCTGATGCATCAATGGAATATTGACCGGGGCTTCAAAGATCTCCGAGCGCAACTCGACCTCACCGACCTTCTCCCCTTGCATATCAACGATGGGAACAAGCATCACTTTCCTCCTCTTAGAACCCGTTGTTTTCGGGCGCTCTTGACCAAGACCAAGGCTCCCTTAGGTCCAGGAATAGCACCGCGTACAGCCAGGAGGTTGCGTTCCGGATCGACCAACACCACTTCCAGATTCTGAACGGTGACTCGTTTGTTCCCCATGTGACCGGGCATCTTCTGGCCCTTCCAGACCTTGCCAGGCGTCGCACAAGCACCAATGGAGCCGGGCGCCCGCTCACGATCAGACTGACCATGCGTACGCGGACCACCGGCAAAACCGTAACGCTTCACCACACCAGTAAAACCGCGCCCCTTGGAACGGCCCACGATATCAACGTGCTGACCAGGTTCGAAGATGTCCACAAGAATCTTCTCCCCGAGTTCGAAGGTCTCATCAGGTCGAGTGCGGACCTCGCGCAGATGCCGCAGCTGAGGCGCACCCGCCCTCTCCAGATGCCCCACCTGGCCCTTGGTCAGATGCTTGGCCTTCGCGTCACCGAAACCGAGTTGCACAGCTCGATACCCATCGCGCTCAGGTGTGCGAACTTGTGTCACGTAACATGGCCCAGCTTCGACAACCGTGACAGGCACGACAAGGCCATCCTCACGGAAGATCTGAGTCATGCCTACCTTACGTCCAATGATACCTTTCACGACGCCCTCCTAAGGACTGCCAACGCTCGTGCGCAGTCGCAATCAAGAAACAGGCCAGGCCTGCCCGACAGACCGCACACTCCCCGCGCCGCATCATCCCGAATTCTGTCACACACTCCCCAAACCATGCATCCTCATACTCAACGAGCCACGGCCAGGGGCGGATGCTCAGTGTATGTGAAGACTAAACGACTAAAGCTTGATCTCGATGTCGATACCTGCAGGCATGTTAAGTCGCATCAATGTATCAATCGTCTTCGAATCCGGATCTTGGATATCGATCAGACGCTTATGCGTACGAATCTCGAAATGCTCGTGCGTATCCTTGTCGATGAACGGAGACCGGCGAACCGTGAACCGTTCGATTTTGGTCGGTAGAGGAACTGGCCCCACGACCCGAGCACCCGTTCGCTCTGCCGCCTCAACGATCCGGCGAGCGGACTCGTCCAGAATGCGATGATCGTACCCCTTCAACCGAATGCGAATGCGTTGTTTAGCCATTAAACCACCTGGTTAGACTAGAACTACTCTACGATTTTGGTAATTACGCCGGCGCCAACGGTCAGGCCGCCCTCGCGGATCGCGAAGCGGTGACCTTCTTCCAGAGCCACTACCGAGCCCAATTCAACGGTCATGGTGGTGCGATCGCCAGGCATGACCATCTCGACACCCTCGGGTAGCTGGACGGAGCCGGTGATATCCATGGTGTTGATATAGAACTGAGGCTTGTAGCCGGTGAAGAAGGGCTTGTGGCGACCACCCTCATCCTTGCGCAGGATGTAGACCTCAGACTCGAACTTGCGGCGAGCATGGATCGAACCCGGGGCAGCCACGACGACGCCACGACCTACCTCATCCTTGCCTACACCGCGCAGCAGCAAACCGGCGTTATCACCAGCGATAACACTCGGGAGCGTCTTGTGGAACATCTCCATCGAGGTCACAACCGTCTTGCGGGGCTTGTCGTACATACCGCCAACCAGTTCAACCGGAGTATTAGGCTTGAGTGTGCCACGATCAACACGACCGGTCACAACCGTACCACGACCCTTGATGGAGAAAACGTCCTCAATGGGCATCAAGAATGGGCGATCCTCGTCACGCACCGGCGTGGGGATGTACTCATCCACAACCCGCATCAGCTCCCAGATGGAGGCATACGCCGGATCATCGGGGTCATCGCTCTCGCAGTTCAGGGCCTGCAGAGCAGAGCCCTGGACGATGGGAGTCTCGTCGCCGGGGAACTCGTAGCTGTCCAGCAGCTCGCGGATTTCCAGGTCAACCAGCTCCAGGAGCTCGGGGTCGTCCATCAGATCAACCTTGTTCAGATAGACCACGATCGCCGGGACCTCGACCTGACGCGCGAGAAGAATGTGCTCGCGGGTCTGAGGCATCGGGCCATCGACCGCGGAGACAACCAGGATCGCGCCGTCCATCTGGGCAGCACCGGTGATCATATTCTTGATGTAGTCACGGTGACCAGGGCAGTCCACATGGGCATAGTGACGGTTCTCGGTCTGATACTCAACGTGCGAAATCGCCACAGTCAAGATCTTGGTTGCATCGCGACGGAACATCTTCGCATCAGCCTTCGCGACTTCGTCGTACGCCTTGAACTCCGCCCACCCTTTGAGGGACAGAACCTTCGTGATTGCAGCCGTCAAAGTGGTCTTGCCATGATCGATGTGACCGATGGTACCGACATTCACGTGGGGCTTAGTGCGCTGAAATACCTCTTTAGCCATTGCTTGCCTCTCCTTACTCTGCTTTCAGATCAGTCATTGCTATCTATGATTACTTCTTGTGCCGCTGCCAATGGCTCTGTGCGCAGAGCCTCTGACACTTACGCATTCGTGTAGCGTGATGGCTACCCGCCATAGCCATACACGATAGCATCCATCTGCCGAGAATCCACCGGTACATAGTGGTGGAACTCCATAGTAAACGTGCCGCGCCCCTGTGTTGAACTCCGCAGGTCGGTGGCGTACCCGAACATATTGGACAGGGGGACATAAGCCCGAATCACCTGACCGCCGCCGGAACGGGATTGCATAGACCTGATGTCAGCGCCGCGAGCATTCAAGTCCCCCAGCACTTCACCAACAAACCTCTCCGGCATCACCACTTCCACGTCCATCGCTGGCTCAAGCAAGATCGGCTTGGCCACTTCCACCGCCTGGCGGAAAGCTTGTGCGGCCGCTGCTCTAAAAGCGATCTCCGTGGAAAGCATCTCATCAACTTCCATTGCCACAAGGCGGATTTCGATGCCAACCAGTGGATATCCAGCCAGATAGCCGCTATCCAACGACTCAAGCGCCCCAGCTCTGATAGCCTCAACATACTGAGCCATCAGGTCTTGCGGACGCGAAAGATTGACAAATCTAGATGCTTCCCCTGCCTCGGTAGGGCTGATCTCCAACACTACCCGGGCATACTGGGGCTTACCGGCCAGCATTCGATCGAATACGACCTCAGCTTGACCTGCTTGCGTGATAGTTTCCCGATACGCGACTCGCGGCTTCCCAACATTTGCCTCTACCCGGAACTCTCGTAACAGTCTGTTAACGAGAACCTGCAGGTGCAGCTCTCCCATTCCCCACAGGGTTGTCTGGCCTGTACCCTCATCCATGCGAACTCGGAAAGTGGGATCTTCCTCCGTCAATCGCGCGAGCGACTCATTGAGACGATCCTGATCTCCGACCGTCTTAGGCTCGATCGCGACGGAGATAACCGGCTCTGGGAAAGGGATTGATTCCAGGATGATCGGTGCGTGCATAGCCGAAAGCGTGTCACCGGTCACGGTGTTCTTCAACCCCACCGTCGCACCGATATCGCCGGCCCTCAATTCATCGACCTCTTCCCGGCGGTCAGCGAACATCCTAAGTAGCTTGGTCACACGCTCACGGATGCCCTTACCCGGATTCAGGTAAACATTGCCGCGGACCAAAGTCCCCGAATAAACCCGAAAGTAAGCTAGTCGTCCCGAGTACGGGTCTGTCGCTATTTTAAAGATCAGTGCAGCCAACGGCGCCTCAGGATCCGCAGGCCTTTCTTCCACTCGTTCCTTCTTGGGATTCACCCCCTTCACCGGCGGTATGTCCAGCGGGGAAGGAAGAAAATCGACAACTGCATCCAACAAAGGTTGCACACCCTTGTTGCGCAATGACGAACCACACATCACTGGCTGAAGCAGCCCTGTGATCGTCGCCTGACGAAGCGCCCGCCGCAGATCATCCGAGGATATTTCCCCACCCTCAAGATAAGCCAACATCAACTCATCGTCGGTTTCGACAATCGCCTCTAGCATCACCTCGCGGGCAACCAGAGCGTCCACCTCAACCGCTTCTGGGATCGGGATGTACTCCGGTGTCTGGCCCAACTCATCGGGCCAACTCACAGCCCGCCACTCGATCAGGTCAACCACTCCCCGGAACTCAGACTCTGATCCAATGGGCCATTGAATCGGAACCGGGTTAGCCTCCAGGCGATCACGGATGGTATCCACCGCGTGGGCGAAGTCGGCCCCCAGCTTATCCATCTTGTTGATGAACGCGATCAGCGGCACATTGAAGTCGCGAGCCTGTCGCCAGACTGTCTCGGACTGGGGCTCAACGCCTGCGGTCCCATCAAAGACCACAATACCACCATCAAGCACCCGCAGACTGCGCTGAACCTCAGCGGTGAAATCGATATGTCCCGGCGTATCAACGATGTTGATCTGGAATTCGCGCCAGAAACACGTCACCGCAGCGGCCGTAATCGTAATTCCCCGCTCCCGCTCCTGATCCATCCAGTCGGTGATGGTTGTACCATCATCGACATTACCGAGACGATGTGTACGACCGGTATAGAACAGGATGCGTTCAGTCGTTGTGGTCTTGCCCGCGTCGATGTGGGCAATAACCCCAATGTTGCGTATATTCTCTAGTAAAGGTTCTTCGGCCATCGCTCTGCCCTCGATGTAACGTGTGCCTGGCGACGACCCTCTAGGAAGCTACTTCAGAAGGAGCAGCAGCTTACCAACGAAGATGGGCGAATGCACGGTTGGCTTCCGCCATCCTCAACGCGTCTTCGCGTCGCTTAACTGCCGCCCCAACGCCGCTCGCTGCATCCACGAGTTCAGCCGACAGCTTCGCCGCCATACCACGGCCACCACGACTCTTCGCCGCGGCCAAAATCCAGCGAATCCCGAGCGAGAGCTGCCGATACTGCGGAACCTCGACCGGAATCTGATAAGTCGCACCACCGACACGGCGAGGCTTAACCTCAACCGACGGCATCACGTTCTGCATCGCATCGTTAAAGACCTCAATGCCCGGGCGATTTGCACGAGCCTCAGCCGTATCCAGCGCCTCATACATAATCCGCTGTGCGACACTCTTCTTGCCACCCTTCATCATACGATTGATGAACTTCTGGAGAGGCACACTGCCATAGCGGATATCGGGAGCAATCTTTCGCTTAGGCGGACGGTTTCGTCTTGACATAATTTACTCCATCCTCACAACAACTACTCGGCTTTCGTTCCGTACTTGGAACGTCGCTGCCGCCGCCCACCCACGCCTGCGCAATCCAATGCCCCGCGTACAATGTGGTAGCGAACACCGGGCAAGTCCTTCACGCGCCCACCACGAACCAAAACAACAGAGTGCTCCTGCAAATTGTGCCCCTCACCAGGGATGTAGGCAGTCACCTCGATGCGGTTCGAAAGCCGCACACGAGCGATCTTGCGCAGCGCCGAGTTAGGCTTCTTTGGCGTCGCGGTACGCACAATTGTGCAGACGCCCCGCTTCTGCGGATTACCACGCTTAGCACGCGAGCGCTTTCCGCCCCGATTAGTGTTCACATTGTAGGCGAGCGCCGGCGACTTCGGCAGTCGCTTCTT
>JAGHDT010000307.1 GCA_021159805.1 Anaerolineae bacterium | reverse complement strand
GGCCCACGCTGCGCGGCGGCGTAGTTTCCTTCTGGATGGCTGAGGCGCATCCGCACGATATCGCTGCGATTCTGAACGAGGATGGCGTGTGTGTGCGTGCCGGGCATCATTGTGCGCAACCCCTGCATGATCGCTTTGGTATTCCGGCGAGTGCGCGCGCGAGCTTCTATATCTACAATGATAAGGACGATGTGGACGCGCTGATGTCGGCGTTGCATAAAGTTGTGCGTTTGCTGGGGCGCCGGTAAGGTGACCGTCAAGGCTGCGGCGACGGATTTTCATATAACAGGAGAACTCTATGAGCCAGGATCTCTATCGCGAGCAACTTCTGGATCATTATCACAACCCTGATAACTACGGCGTGCTGGAGAATCCGGATGTCGATATCGAAGCGGATAACCCCACGTGCGGCGACCAGATTCATCTGACGGCGCGCCTGGACGCCCAGGGCAAGATTTCCGAAGTGATGTTTGAGGGGCAGGGGTGTGTCGTGAGTATGGCGGCTTCATCAATGTTCACCGGGGAGGTGATCGGCAAGACGCCTGACGAGATTGCGTCCATGGGTTTGGCCGATATCCAGGAGATGATGGGAGGGGTGAAACTGAGTATGGGCCGCGTCAAGTGTGCCTTGCTCTCACTCAATGCCATGAAGCAGGGGCTCCAAGATGCCGGCAAGATGTAACGTCTCACATATCGATAGAGAGAAGAACGCGCCCGGGGGAAACCCGGGCGCGTTCTTGATGCCGCGACAACTCAGCTACCTGAACCCACGATCTGACTCCGTACGTGCCTCAATCTTGACGGGCACGGCTTCAGGGATGATGTTTTCGATGTCGACTTCGCTGGGCACAGTTACACTGGGGGTGATGACATACTCACCTATCGCCAGCCCCGTTAGGTCCAGACTCACTTCAATCTCTGAGATGTTCAGGCTTTCCATCACTGCCAAGGGTCCACTCAAGATTACGACGACGGAGTCGGGTCCCACGGTCGCCTGAAGCCCGCCGGTCAGGCCTTTGATGGTGGGCGTGATCTCCAGCGTGAGTCCACTACGGATCACCTCCACCGTCAGTGTCACGGTGACCTCGGGGCCAGGCGGCTGGATCATCGAGAGCCCCTCCAGCATCTGGAGGCTAACTCGCGTGGTCAGAGTCTGCGTGATTCCCGCCAGGCTGATCGGCACTGTCTGCAGGTAGTTGACAGATTGGACGACATTGGTTCGACCGAACACTTTTACGACGGGTGGATCGAACTCCAAGTTGGCGACTCGGTATCCGGTAGCAGGTTGTCCCTCAAGTGGCCCAACTGTGACCGGGATATCACGGATGAAGCCCAGCTGCTCGACAGGGATGTTGACCGTGACCGACTTGGGCACGACACTCACTTCCGAAACCGGGTTCTCATTCTCGTCCAGAAGCTTGGGTTCGAAGTCACCCCTCAGGTTGTTCTGTCGCCCTTCAACGGACACTGATATCTCGGCTTTGACGACCTGGCGCACCATGGATTCTGGTCCTTGGACGCGCAGTGTCTGCGGTGCGGCCTCGACGGGATCGGATCGGAACCCCATGGCCGGTGTTCCCTGAACTCGGATCACGACCGGGATTTCCTTCTCGGCGATGTACTCCACAATCAGCTCAACCGTCTCGGGGTTCACGGTTTGGATATTCGCAGGCTGTGCGCGAACTTCGACTATGACAGGGATCTCCTGGGTGCCGGTATGTACGTTGGTGAGATCGAGGTAAGCATCAAAATCACCGATGCCGAGACTTTGCCAGACGGACTCCGGGGCCCTGATCTCGACCCTAACTCTCGGGCTGTCGGTGGCGTAAGTCGTCATGGTTTCTGGGAGCCCGCGGAACTCAACGGGGATTGAAGCACTGAAGGTGTCCACGCGCGTTGGGTCCTCAGTCTCTATGGCGACTGCCCAGAGGAAGATGCCCAGCAGCAGAGACAGAATCATCAGGCTCAGATTCTGACCTATCCAGCGACTCACGGTGTCGTCCTCAATCTAGATTTCCGGTAATGTGTCATTGTACGAGACGTCGGAGCCATGCGAGTGGTCTGTTTCCGCGGCGTTGGCGGGGAATCAGGAAGGCACGGAGGATGGATTCCAGCCGCTTTGTGTCGATGTCGCGGATGATGCGGCCGCTGTGGGTAAGTGAGATGGCGCCGCGCTCTTCCGAGACTACCACGGCCACAGCGTCGGTGTCCTCGGTAATACCCAGGGCCGCGCGGTGGCGCAAGCCCAGCTCTCGATCCGCCAAGAAGGCGGACGTGAGTGGCATCACACAGGCCGCCGCCGCTAACCGCCCCTCGCGGATGATGATGGCGCCATCGTGGAGGATCGTATTATGATCGAAGATCGTCAGCAGCAGTTCCGACGTGATCTCGGCATCGATCCGGACGCCGGTCTCGATGTATTCCTGCAGCCCTGTGTGCCGCTCAAACACAATCAGTGCGCCTACGTCGCTCTCGGCCATGAGCTCTGCCGCCTCAGCGACAGATTGAATGGTGGCGACCAAGCGTTCGGTCTCCTTATGAGAAAGGATCAATACGCGCCCGCGCCCCAGTTGTTCCAATGCGCGCCGAAGCTCAGGCTGGAAGATCACTGGAATGCCCACCAAGAGCGCCGGCAGCAGCTGTTCGACCAGCCACGAGAAGGCCCGTAGCTCGATAAGCCGGGTCAAGGTCGCCAAAGAGATCAGGAGCACGGTGATCCCTCGGACGAGCGGAACAGCGCGTGTCCCTCGGATTGCATAGAAAATCCAGAAGAACACGAATGCAACCAGCAAGATATCCAGGACATCGGTCTTGGACAGTCGTTGGATCAACCAGTCTGGATTCCACATAGATCAGGACTCGCGTGCTGGAGGTTCCCGTTGCGCCATTTCGCGGTAGAGATCCGCGTACGCCGCTTCATTCGGAGGGTGCAAGGCCAGAATCGCTTCGATGGTTCTGATGGCGCCTTCCCTGTGTCCTGCCTCCAGCTGCAAGTCTCCCAAGATATCCAGGTGCTGCAGCGCCTGGTCTCGTCTGCCCATATTAAGATAGAGTTGTGCTATTCTGGCCCTCAGCGGGATGCTGTCAGGTTGGCTCTCGGTAAGGTCCTCCAGGACGGTCAGCGCCTTGGCCACTTTGTTATTGGTCAGATATCGTTTGATCAGTTTGTCCAATGCCTCAATACCGAGGCGGGAGTGTCCGGTGCGCGGATAGAGACGGAACAATGCCAGATGCGCGCGTTCGTCGTCAGGCGATATGCGCAGGATCTCTTCATTGTCCTTGATAGCTTCGGACCAATCCAAACGCTGTACGTCCAGGTCCGCCATTCGGCGGAGAATGCCGAGCTGCCACCCCTTCTCTGGGTTGCCGCGTGGAGCCAGCCGGAAGGCGTCATTGTAGATCTCGCGGGCCCGATCAGGTTGCGCCAGTTGGTAGTAGGCATCGGCGGTATGGAGGTAGTGCTGCAATGCGTCATCAATTCTGCCGTGCTGGATGAGCAGCTCCGTGACGCGGCGGTGAACGGCGATGTCCAGAGGCGAGATCTCCAGGATCAGCTCGTAGGTGGTTAGCGCCTGGGGAATCTGCCCCCGGATCTCATAGGTCTTCGCGATGGCCTCAAACTTCTCAATCGCTTCATCGATATTGCCGTTGTCGCGCAGCACAGCGCCGAGCAGATGATGCAGGGGAAGGTAGTAAGGTGTGGTGCTCATCGCATGGAAGATTTCCTCCAGCGCCGAGTAGAAACGGTTGCGGCGGCGATACTCCTGGGCCATAGCCATGGAACGGATGATTTCCTCCGAACCGGGAACGCTGATCAACTCGGCCAGGCTCAGAACTGTGCCCATCCGTGCCAGCTCATCCAGCCGCTTGCGTGCTTTGATCGCGCTATCTTCCCACCCTCGCTGCCCCAGGAAGTCCACGAGCATCTGGCTGACCTGCTGCGCCTGTTGGGGTTCCCCGGTGTTGACCAGACTCTGAGTGAGACCTTCATAGACTCTGATCAGATCGTCCACGTGCTCACGCTCGATCGTGGCAACATCCACGACCTTTACGGCTTCCAGGTAATGCTTCAGAGCTTCCTGGAAGTCACCCTTGGCCTGGTAACACTCACCTAGAGAGTAGTGACTACCCAGCACATACTCGGCGTCGGAAAGTGAAGCCTCGAATTGCTCGATCGCCAGATTGAAACGCATCCGCTCCTTGTAGAGCAACCCGAGGTTGAAATGGATCGACGGCATGGACACCCCTGCCTCTAGGAGCCGGGTATAGTCCTTGATGGCAGAGTCAACTTCACCGCGCGTCTGAGCATCGACCGCACGTCCGATCAGCAGCTCAACCTGTATGGGAGAGTTCGACTGGAGCGCGGAGCGATCCTCGGCGAAGATCGACTCGGCGAGCTTCGCCAACGCACGCTGGCGGGCCATCTCGACGGGTGTCCTCGCTTCATCCTCGATCTCCACCTCGGTCAAGTCAACGTCATAGACGGTCTCTTCCTCTGAACCGATCGGAGGCGGCTGCGGGATGGAGCGATTGCTCTGGAGCAGGATCACCATCTGCCCGATTCTGGGACCGTGCGGCATGTATCTCTGCATCTGGCGACAGAGCGCGATGGCTTGATCTCGTCGGTCGTGCTGGTACAGGTATGCCAGCCAGAGTGTCGCCAACACGGCTTTGTGTGTCTGGTCTTCCGCCCGGTAGATCTCCAGCAGTTCAGACCAGACGGCTGCGTCGTTGGGAGAGAGGCGGACCGCCGCTTCAAGGTTGGAGGTCCGTTTGGTAGTCAGGTCTTGCTGTGCATACCGCCTGGCGGCTTCACGGTAGATTTCGGCCGCGCGTTGAGGGTGCCCCTTGCTCTCCAATATCTCTGCTCTGCGTTCGTAGGGGCCAGGGTCTTCCGGCGTCACTTCTGACAGGTGTTCATAGACTTCCAGGGCCTCGTCGAGGTTCTCGTTGTTGTACAAAGCCCAAGCAAAGCCGATCAGGGCAGAGTCGTTGTCCGGAAACTCGGCGAGGGCCCGCCGGTAGGAGCTCACGGCATCATCCCAACTCTCTGCCCAGACGAGATCATTGGCTCTCTGGGTTGCCTCCTCAAAACGCAAGCGATTCCCTGCCATCGTTACCCTTTCAGCGATCCAATTCTATTGAGACATTAGGAGCTGAGGTGCAGCCGGATCTCTGGTACTCTATACGGCATCCATCACCCAGACCAGCACAGCCTTCTGGGCGTGCAGCCGGTTCTCGGCCTGGTCGAACAGGACGGAGTGGGACCCGTCGGCGACGGCATCTGTGATCTCCTCCCCCCGATGCGCGGGGAGGCAGTGCATCACAATGACGTCGTCTTTGGCGTGCTCCAGCTGGTGGTCGTCAACGCGGTAGGGTGGGAAGACCTCGCGCCGCCTCTGAGCTTCCTCTTCCTGTCCCATCGAGGTCCACGTATCGGTGTAGATCACGTCTGCGTCGGTGGCGGCCTCAGTGGCGTCGTAGGTAGCCGTAACCTTGGCCCCGGTCTGAGCCGCAATTCTCTCACCGATGGCCCATACCGCCGGATGCAGCTCGTAGCCTTTGGGGGTCGCGATGGTGAAATCCATGCCCAGCAAGGCAGCGCCGAAGAGCAGGGAGGTGGATACATTGTTGCCATCGCCCAGGTATGCGAGTTTCCGTCCCTTAAACCCGCCTTTGTGCTCAAAGATTGTCAGGAAGTCCGCCATCCCCTGGCAGGGGTGCGCATAGTCCGACAGACCGTTGATGACAGGGACTGTGGCGTACTTGGCCAGCTCGACGACATCATAGTGGCTGAAGACCCTGGCCATCACGACGTTGACATAGCGAGAGACGACCCGTGCGACGTCGGCAACGCTTTCGCGTTTACCGAGCTGAATCTCAGAGGGGGAGAGGTAAAGCCCATTTCCTCCGAGATGTAGCATCGCTACATCGAAGGAGACTCGGGTCCGTAGGCTGGGCTTCTGGAAGATCATGCCCAGGATCTTGTTCTTTAGATAGGGTTTGCTCTCTTCAGCCTGCCACTCCTGCTTGATCTGAACTGCGAGATCCAGAATGGCACGCATCGTCTCCGGATTGAGGTCAGCCAACGTGAGGAAGTGCTTCATCTCCGATACCTCCTAGATGGGGTCGTGTTGAGTCCGCTGGCGCCGTGCCGAAATGAGGTCCAATGTCATTCTGCCTCGCTTGCCCTGGCGAGATTGTCCATCACCGCGCGCGTCCTGCTGCAGACCCGTTCGCAGGTAGTATACCACGAAGGGATGATCGAGGGAAAAAGTTGGCGTGTCCGCCCCCGGCATCGCTCCACGGTTGTGCCCAATCCCTGCAAATGCTATACTGAATTATCGTAGTCGCACGTGTGAAGAGCAAGGAGGTCCCATGACTGAAGCGAAGCTCACCTGGATTGAGGACGAGTTGACGTCCTTGAAGGAAAGCGGATTGTTCATCAACCTTCGGGTTATTGATTCGGCGCCCGGTGCGTGGATGCAGGTAGATGGCAAACGGGTGCTGAATCTCTGCACCAACAACTATCTGGGCCTGGCCAATGATGAACGTCTGATGCGTGCTGCCAAGCAGGCGGTTGATGACTTCGGCGTCGGCCCTACGGCCGTGCGCTCCATCGCCGGGACCCTCGCGCTTCACGTTGAACTGGAGAGGGCCGTCGCGGCTTTCAAGGGTGTGGAGGATGCGCTCTATGTGCAGAGCGGGTTCGTCGCTAACCAGGCTGCACTGGTCCCGCTAGTCGGCCGCGGGGACGTGATTTTCTCCGATCGCCTGAACCATGCCAGCATTATCGACGGCGCTCGACTCAGCCGCGCCAAGATAGTGGTCTATGAGCACGCCGACACCGACGATCTTGAGGCAAAGGTGAAGGAGCATCTGTCGCAGTACCGGCGCGGTCTGGTGGTGACGGATGGCGTCTTCTCCATGGATGGTGACATCGCCCCCCTTGATAAGATCTACGCTGTGGCCGAGACTTATGGGCTCATGACCATGGTCGATGACGCTCACGGTGAGGGTGTCCTTGGCGAGGGCGGGCGCGGTATCGTGGATCACTTCGGGCTTCACGGGAAGTTTGATGTCGAGATCGGCACGTTCTCCAAGGCATTTGGTGTCGTCGGCGGCGTGGTCGCCGGCAAGAAGGTCATCGTCGATTATCTACGGCAGAAGGCGCGCCCGTTCTTGTTCTCCAACGCTGTCACTGCTGCGGACACGGCGGGCTGCCTGGCGGCAGTCAATGTCCTCTCAGAATCCACGGACTTGGTGGACCGTCTGTGGAAGAACACGGACATCTTTAAGTCGGCGATGGTGTTACTGGGCTTTGATGTCGGCAACAGCGTGACGCCGATCACGCCGGTCATGTTGGGCGATGTCAAGCTGGCCAAGAACTTCAGCCAGCGGTTGTTCGATGAGGACGTCTTTGCGATGGCCCTGGGCTTCCCCACGGTCCCCCAAGGCCTTGCTCGGATACGCGTGATGCTCTCTGCGGCGCTCTCTCAGGACGATCTGGATTACGGTCTCGAGAAGTTCGAGAAGATTGGCAGAGAGTTGGGTGTGATCTAGTCTCAAAGAGATGCCCCCGTCAGGGCAGCTGCCGGCGTGTCAAGGCGTTGGACGCTGCAGAAGACGAGCCACCGCGAACCCCTTGGGTTCGGGTCGTCTCTACAACAGGGGGTTCGGGATCATTCAGGTGGACGTCACCCAATGGCTTGATCGATCGCGCCTTGTACTGCGTCATAGTCCGCCGGTAGTTCTACCGGCGGATTTTTGTGTCGAGATACTACGTCGGCGAGTGTACCCTCGTGATAGCCAACCTTGAAGTCGGTGAACTTGAGCCCGTGCGCTGTGGAGATGACGATGACACTGTCATCATGCTTGATCTCGCCACGCTCTACCATCTTGAAGAGCACGCCGAGTGCCACTCCAGTGTGGGGGCACGAGTACATACCGGTGCGATCCGCGCGCGCCGCCGCGTTGGCCAGCTCGTCCTCGGTGACCTGTTCCACGATGCCGTCAAACGCCGCCAGCGTCTTGACCGCGCGTTCGTAGCTTACCGGGTTCCCGATCTGGATGGCGCTGGCCAGGGTCTTCTTGGCCTTCACTGGTCTGAACTCTTTGAAGCCGGTCCGGTAGCTCCGGTAGAGCGGGTTGGCGTTGGCCGCCTGGGCACACGCGATGCGAGGTAGCTTGTCGATCAGCCCGAGCTCCTTCATCAACAGGAAACCTTTGCCCAGGGCGCTGACATTGCCGAGGTTTCCCACGGGCATAACGATCCAGTCCGGCACCTGCCAGTCGAACTGCTGCACGATTTCGAAGGCTACGGTCTTCTGGCCTTCCATACGGAGCGCGTTCATTGAGTTCGCCAGGTAAATAGTCGGATCCTGGGTGATCCGCTTGACAATGTCCATACAACCGTCAAAGTCCGTGTCCAGAGCCAGCACGAGCGCGTTGTTGGCGATCGGTTGAATGAGTTGGGCAGTGGAAACCTTGCCTTTTGGCAGCAAGACCACGGCTGGGATACCTGCTGCGGCCGCGTAAGCGGCCAGGGCCGCTGAGGTATCGCCGGTCGAGGCGCAGGCGACGGCGCGGATCTGCTTCCCGTTGGCCATCATCTGCCGGACGACTGAGACCAACACCGTCATGCCCAGATCCTTGAACGATCCCGTGTGGCTGTTGCCACAGAGCTTTATCCAGAGGTTGGGGACGCCGATTTCTCTGCCTAACCGCTCGGCCCAGAAGCAGTTCGTGTGGCCCTCATACATCGATACTATGTTCTCATTATCGAGTTCGGGGCAGACAAACTCCTTCTTGCCCCAGACACCGCTGCCATAGGGCCATTCCGTTGTGCGCGTGCGGCGTTCGAAGAGCTGCTTCCAGGCGGCGGCACTGCGATCCTTTAGGGCCTCAACGTCGTGCTCGACGTCCAGCAGGCCGCCGCAATCCTCGCATCGGTAGACGACGTCGAAGATTGAATACCGCCGACCGCAGCCGCGGACACATTCCAGCCAACTGCTGTAACCCATACTCTCTCCCTTCTCGTTGGATTCGGTCAGTCGCCAGCCAAGATCAATCTAGCGTGTGTGTTTGCTGCCGGCGTGAGGGCGTATGGGTGCCGGGTCTATCCCTGCACGGTCTTAGCCTTCTTCCAGATATGGCCGGCGCGAATTTCAAAGTCAGGGATCGTAGGTCGGCTCTATGGGCTACCAGGGCCCAGACTGATAGGCTGGTCTCCAGAAGCATCCGTGGAGTGTCGGTCAGGGAAGCCCAGAGTGTGGCTCGAAAGCCTTCGGACATCGGGAACTCGTACGTGACCAGCGGATAGAGCCACGGGACGACGTTATTGATATCGCACACCAGGTGCGATAGATAGCCCAAGGCCCAGCTTGTCGCCGCGCGTTTGCCCCACAGAACCAGTACTACACCGGATGTAATGAGAGCTGCCAACAGCGTGTGCGCCCACATCCGTCCGCTGTCAGTCAGGCCGAGCGCATAGTGCGCTGTCTTGTCGAGTATATCCGGGAAGACGGCTGCCGCCATCACCGGGACGAACGCCGCTCTGACATAGCGGTGTTCCAGGGCAGATACGGCCAGGTGTCCGAATAGCATACGATCGTTCTTGGGTGAGCTTATCAGCTGCGTTTTGTCGCCAGAGCAAGCAGGCCTAGCGTCAGGAGGGCAAACTCCAGCATGACGTCGGTCTGGTTCTCCACGAAATGGCGAAAGATCTCAGCAAAGCCGGCCGATTGCTCGAAAGTATACGTCTTGAATGGATACCACCAGGGCACCGGCCCTTCGCTGTCGGCCAAAAGATGTCCCAGATAGCCCAGCAGCCAATCGCGGGCTGCGCGCCGTCCTGCGAGCACTCCGACCAGCATCGTCGATGCCACAATGCCGAGTGTTGTGTGCCCCCACATTCGCCCGCTGGGGGTCACCCGTAGACCTTGGCACAGCGTCTTGTCGAGCGCGTCCGGAAAGAGCCCTCCGGCCATAACAGGTACTAGCTCGGCATCCAGATAGCGGTGCTGCAGCAGGGCTATACCGATGTGGCCGATGAGCATCTAGTCCGCGTCCCCGCCGGCACCCAATGCGTGCGTCTGCGTTCGGTGGATCGCCCGATATCCTTGCTTGACCAGTGGTTCGGAGGGAATGGATGCTTCGTCGGGCTTATCAGAGAGACCGAAGAGCAGCGCCCCTCGGGCCTGCCACGCGAGTGCGCGCTCGCGCACTTCTTGGGTGATCACAATCTCCTGATCCAGCCGTGTCGCGATATCCGCATTGCCCGCCGGTTTGCCCATCCGGCTGACCGTCGTCCGGTACTCATTGTAGCGGAAGGCTTTGAAGGGCGTGGCCTCGCCAGCGCGGACGCGGCTGTAGATATCCTCGTGGAGCTGACCCAAGCTGTCCGGCAGCTCCTGGACTCTTGCCTCCACCAGGCCCAGGAACTCCGTGAAGCAGCTCAGCTTTCCGCTCCGGATATCTTCGACTAGACCGTCAAGCGTGAACAGATCGCTGCCCAAGACCAGGCAGAGATAGGCAAGATAGTCCTGGTTGTCGGTGGTGAAGGGATGGAACTCGGTTCCATTGAGCAGGTTGTAGCTGCTCTCGAACCCCGCCGTATCAAAGGCGGACCCCAGTAATTCCTGTACTGTCTGCCGGACGGCCTCAAGGCGCGCCGCATTGATCACATGGTCGTTGCGGCCGCGTGCGCCCAAGGTGGTCTTGTCCAGGTCGAGGATGACGGCTGTGTGGGCGTCAAAGGTGACGCCCTGTTTCCGGCAGTATGACTCGAAATCCTCCAGCATAGACCAACGATTGGCCAGGTAGAGCGTGTGCCCGCCCTCCTGCGCCATCTCAACCTTGGCCGGTTGGCCCTGTCTCTCAGAGCCGATGAAGGCGATTCCTGGCCAGCCGCCCGCCCGGCACAGGTTGGTGAACGCTGTGCCATCATTCAGGCGTGTATCTCCCACGTAGATCAGCCACTGGATTGCCGCGGAGCCACCCTGCAAGGAGCGAGCGTGGTTTAGGAGGTTGGCCATCACGCGGGCGTAGTCGGGCTCGCTCTTGCGCGGTATGGGTGTCGCGTTTATCCCCAGGTGGGCGGCGATGTCGGTGAAGGCCGGCAGCCGTTCATCCATAGGCTGCAGGTTGCGATAGACGATGTTGTCGCCGAGGAAGGTTGAGATCGAGGATAGCCCGTAGTTTCTCATAGCTTGTCTTTGTCCCTATACGTAACCCTTGGCGACGAGGAGTTCGGCGTTCAAGATGGCGCCGCTGGCAGCACCTCTGAGTGTGTTGTGCACTACCGTGGTCATCCGCAAATCCAGGATCGGACACCTACGGATGCGGCCGACACTCACGGCCATGCCGCCGGCTGCGTCGCGATCACGGCGTGGCTGTGGACGGTCGGGCTCGGTTCTCACGAAGATCAGGCGGTCCGGCGAGCTTGGCAGGCCACCGCAGACCGGCTTGTAGGCGCGCAGGACCTCTATCGCCTCCTCCGGTGTGGGAGAGCGATCGAATCCCACCGACAGGCTCACCGTATGCCCGTCCAAGACCGGCACGCGGTTGGCGTGACCACTTACCAAGAGCTCCGGCATCACGATCCTCTCGCCGCTGAAAGTGCCAAGCAGCTTCTGCAGTTCCTGCTGTAACTTTTCCTCCTCCCCTGGGATGTAGGGCACAATGTTGCCCAGAATGTCGAGCGCCGACACACCCGGATAGCCGGCTCCTGAAGTGGCCTGCATAGAGGTCATGAACACTTTGCGTAGACTAAAGGCGGCGTGGAGGGGCTTCAGCGCCATAGCGGGGCCAGTGATGGTGCAATTGGGGCTGGTCACAATGAGCCCGGACCACCCGCGCTGCGCTCTTTGATGGTCGACAAGTGCCACATGATCTCCATTGATCTCCGGAATAAGGAGCGGCACGTCTGGGACACTGCGGTAGGCGGAAGCATTCGAGCATACTATGTAGCCGGCTCTTGCGAAATCGGGCTCCATTTCCCGAGCAATACCTGAGGGCAGGGCCGAGAAGAGGATGCGTGCAGGTAGGTTGGGCTCCAGGGGCAGCACGGTCTGATCGGCAATATCCGCGGGAGGGTCGCCGGGGATCACCCACTGGCAGGCATCGATGTAGCGCCGCCCCGCATTGCGTTCAGAGGCGGCAAGCACGGTGACCTCGAACCAGGGGTGCGCGGTCAGAAGCTGTACGAAACGTTGTCCGACAGCACCTGTGGCGCCCAGGATACCGACAGGGATCTTCTCACGCTGCGACATGGTTGATCACCTCGCTGTGGATCTGCCGAACGGCCTGTCTGGCCTGAGCGCTGTTGACGACCATTGAGATGCTGCATTCGGAGGATCCCTGCGCGATGGCGATGATGTTGATCTCCTGAGCCGACAGCGCGGTGAACAGCCGTGCCGCAACACCCGGTGTGCCGCGGACGCCGGCGCCCACAGCCGATATGATGACGACGTCGTCGACCGATCGGACACGCTCGATGTCGCTGCGGCTCAACTCCAGGGCAAGCTCGTTTTCCAGGGCCGCGATGACAGAGGGAACGTCGCCCGAGGGGATCACAAAGC
>JAGHDT010000205.1 GCA_021159805.1 Anaerolineae bacterium | reverse complement strand
TCTCGAAGCGCACCTGGGTCATAATGTGATGATACCAAGGGAGTTTTCGATCGGAGCTATCAGGGCGGGGGGGGGGGGGAGTGGGAGAATCAGCGAATGAGCGAATGGGCGAGACAGTGCTGGGAGGTCGGGGGGCAGCTGAGGGTACGGCGTCCCTGCGCAGGCAGCTTGAGGTCGGAGGTCGAGCCTTGACCTCTCACACGGGCTGCTACCACAGGAGGATGGCGGTCGATGGGTCATTTGGATGACCGGATGGAACGGGAGCTGCAGCTGAACTCATGTGATCCAGCGCCCGTCGATGATGCACCGGAACTCACGAGGCAGGATTACCGGCGCAACTTCCGGCTGGGTGTGATTAACGGTGCCCTTGTCACCGTCGCCATGGCGTTTCAGGATCCGAGCATGGTGCTGAGCTGGTTCCTGGCGCAATTGGGGACGTCGAACATCCTTATCGGCCTCGTGCAGCCAATCCGCTGGGGAAGCTCGTTTATGCTCCAGATCCTGGTGTCTGGGTACCTGCAACGGAAGCCCTACAAGATGCCATTCTACTTGACCGTGGCAGTTTTCAGGTGCCTGCTGCTGGTCGGACTGGCCTTGGTAGTGGCGTTGATCCCACTTGGCAGCCCATGGCTGGTGCCCGGGTTCTTCGCGGTTTTCATCATGTACAGTCTCATCTCCGGCGTAATCGGGTTGCCCTTCCTCGACATCGTTGGCAAGTCGATCTTGCCGTCTCAGCGTGGGAAGTTCTTCGCTCGACGGAATCTCTGGGGCAACCTTCTGGTGCTGGGCGCGAGCGTCACAGTCGGCTATCTCCTGGCTGAGCCGTTGGGCCTTGTCTTTCCGCTGAACGTGGCGGTCATCTTTGTGCTGGCATCGCTCTTCCGAGCCTCCTCGTCTGTGGTCTGGAGCCGTATCAAGGAGCCTGCGAGTGTCGTGGACACGTCTCGCGTGCGGTGGTCGGACCAGTTGCGGCGCGGCGTACGGTTGCTGAAGCGCGACCCTCACTACCGGCGATTCGTCCTTGTGCGGCTGGCCTTGGTGCCTCCTGGCTGGGTGACGCCGTTCTATGTCGTGTACGCGCAGAATGAACTCGGTATTCCGCCGCAGATGATCGGTGTCTATCTTGCGGTACGTACGATCGCGGCGGTGCTCTCCAACTTCGTCTGGTCTCGTATGAGCGATAGGCGAGGCAACCGAGCCATCGTCCAGGCGGCATCAGCATTGGGGATCAGCATCCCACTGTTGGCGCTCATCGTCGGTTTCTTGATTCGGCGTTCGCCGGCTGAGGCGTTGTGGCCGGCCTATGCCTTTGGCCTGGTCTTCATGGCGATGGGGGCGTCTGGGTCAGGGTCGATGATCGCAGGAATGAGCTACCTGCTTGACATCGTGCCCGATTCGGAGCGCCCGCTCTACCTGGGATTCAACAGCACGCTCTTTGGGATCGCTCGTTTCTCAGCTCTCGCCAGCGGCTTTTTGGTCGACTGGGTTGGTTTCAGAGCGGTCACTGCCGTGGCGTTGGGTTTCTGCGTGCTTTCCCTGGTCATGTCATTCGGATTGGCGAATCCGGCAGTCCGATCCGAGTCACAGGATCGCGGTGGCCTGGTGGTGTCTAACCGAGAGTGCCGGACTGTGTTTCCGGCGGCCCGGCCCTAGTTTTGGGTTTCTCACCCAAGGAGGAAATGCGTTTCATGGTTAATGCTTCTTCTCAGAGTACCGGCGACAGATACAGGAATTTCAGTGTCGCCATCTATGCCCGCGTCTATGAAGTGCTCAAGATGGCAGATCTGGATTGGCTCCGGTCGCGTTTCGGTGTGATGCAGCGGTATCTCAAGGTCGACAAGGTCTATCTTGAGACGCACCGCGACACGATCGTGGCTGAGGATACGCTCATCGAGCAGCTCCGCAGATTCTTCGCAGAGCGGGGAGTGCGTACCTCCGGCGGCATCACGCTGACGGTGAACGAGCGGAACCGTTTTGAGACCTACTGCTATACCAACCCAGAGCACCGGGCGATGGTCAAGAGCGTCGTCGAACTCACCGCCCGGCACTTCGATGAGGTGATTCTGGATGACTTCTTCTTCACTAACTGCAAGTGTGAATCGTGCATCAAGGCCAAGGGCGACCGGAGTTGGACGGCGTTTCGTCTCGATCTGATGGCCGAGGCCGCACAGTCGCTGGTGATGGGCCCGGCGCGGGCCGTGAACCCTGATGTCGAGGTGGTGATCAAGTATCCGAACTGGTACGAGCATTTTCAGGGGCTGGGCTTCAACCTCGAGGCCCAACCCAAGATTTTCGATAGGGTTTATACTGGCACGGAGACGCGCGATCCCGAGCGCGGAAACCAACACCTGCAAGCCTACCACGGATACCAGGTCTATCGATACTTCGATGCGCTCAAGCCCGGGGCAAACGGTGGCGGCTGGGTGGACACGGGCGGCATGCGTGACATCGACCGGTATGCGGAACAGCTGTGGCTGACGCTCTTTGCGAAGGCCCCTGAGATCACGCTTTTTGACTTCAGGCAGCTGCAACGGCAGATCTCTGCCACGGACCGTGCCGCGTGGCAGGACCAGGCAACGGAGCCAAAGCTCGGTGTGGGTGTTGATTTCGACGCGATGATGGCACCAGTGCGGCGTGAGGACGGCACGTGGTCCGACGACGCGACGATCGCTCTGGCCGCCGGAACTACGTTTGACCAGGTTGACAGCGTCATCGGGATGCTGGGTGACCCAATTGGGGTGAGGTGCTACCGCCCTCACCACGCTACAGGTGAGGACTTCCTTCACAATTACCTGGGGATGCTGGGCATCCCCATCGACATGGGTCCGGAGTTCCCGACGGGGGCCGGGACTGTCCTGTTGACGGCGTCAGCCAAGCACGATCCTGAGATCGTCGACAAGACCATGGGACAGTTGGCAGACGGGAAGAACGTGGTCATCACCTCCGGCCTTCTCCGCGCGCTGCAGGGCCAGGGTGTGCCGGGCCATCGCATTGAGGACATCGTGGAACTTGAGGTCACGGCTGCCAAGGTGTTGGTCAGAGACTATCAGCTGGGTTGGCGCCAGGCTGTGCACGCTGAATCCACAATCCTGGTTCCTCACATCCAGTATCTCACTAACGACTCCTGGGAGGAGATCTCGGGTGTGACCCAAACGACGGGTCATCCGATCTTGCTCATGGCCACTTATGCAAGGGGCAAGCTTTACGTATTGACCATCCCAGACAACTTTGACGATCTCTACAAACTGCCGGTGGAGGTGCTGTCACGCATACGCGAGGTGGTTATGGGTGATTTCCCCGTGCGTGTGGATGGCCCGGGCAAGGTATCGCTTTTCCTCTACGACAACAACACCTTTGTCGTAGAGTCTTTCTTGCCTGAGATCACGGATATCAGTATTATCTTGAGTAAGGACGCCGGCGAAGTGCGCGACCTGCTGACCGGTGAGGAGCTCTCTGGAGAGGCACAGATGGATTGGCGCCAACAGCCCACCGGTGAGGTGCGTATCGATACGCAGGTTGGGCCGCACAAATACCGGGTGTTCAGGTTCGCGGGAGGGTAGCGCGAGCGAGCACGGCGAACTGCCTTGGGCGCGCACCGAAGAAAACCTGTGGGCTCTTCTGCTGGACAAGGTAACCGGTCGACACGAAGAGCCCACAGGTCTCTGCTGGCTCTGCCGTAACCGATTATGGCTTTTCAGAACAAGATAGGAGATAACAACATGCGCGTTCTCGTATTGGCAGACGATTATTGGCACCCCGCCGTGACGGTTCGCGGGGGACTGGCGCCTTTGGCGGCAAAGGGATACACATTCGATTGGGTTGTGGACGCGGCGGCATGGTCAGCCGATGCATTGCCCGACTATCCGCTAGTAGTCCTCAGC
>JAGHDT010000247.1 GCA_021159805.1 Anaerolineae bacterium | reverse complement strand
TCATCGCTGGGTTATTCACGTTCCTGACCATCGTCAGCTTCTTGGGTTGGATTCAGGCAGCAGTCTCGGCACTAGCGCTCTTCTTCGCCGCAATCAACATCAAAGATTATTTCTGGTACAAAGAAGGGCTTTCGCTCACCATCGGCGACGAGAAAAAGCCTGGGATCTACAAACGGGTTCGCAAGGTTCTGAACGCCGGGGACTCATTTTGGGCATTGGCGGGCGCGACGGTGGCCCTGGGTGCGGGCGTCTCGCTGGTCGAGTTCTCGTGCACGGCCGGATTCCCGGTGATCTGGACCAACCTGGTGACGGCGCAGGGCGTGTCTCCCCTCACCTTTGCCTTGCTCTTGCTGCTCTATATGGTTGTTTACCAGATTGACGAGCTGGCCATCTTCGGGGGTGCCGTCGTGACCCTGAGAGCCGGCCGGTTGGAGGAGAAACACGGGCGGATTCTGAAGCTTTTCGGCGGTATACTGATGCTAACACTGGCAGGGGTGATGCTGATCTATCCTGCACTGATGAACAACCTGGGGAGCTCCCTGCTCATCTTTGGCGGCGCCACGGCTGCGGCGCTGTTGGTCTTGGTCATCCATCGCCGCCTGCTGCCGAGGCTGGGCATCCACATTGGAGCTGAACTCTAGGCATAGTCATAAGAAGATCCGGCTCGCACGAGTGAAATACCAGGGCCTACCGGTGCTCCAGATGTGATCTTGACAGGTCTTTGGTCTGTGATATAATATCAACCGTTGTTGATATAACTTAATCCAGAGGAGTCCCCACAGTCTGATGATCGAGGCTCCGGTTATCGCAGAGGAAACGATCAGCGGCGAGTTTGTTTCCTTGTTACGCGTGATCGCCAACGGTAATCGGCTTCGTATCCTGAGCCTGTTGACCCGGCAAGAGATGTGTGTGTGTGAGATCATTGAGACGTTAGGCTTGTCTCAGTCGTTGATCTCTCACCATCTTGGCGTGCTCCGCCGCTCCGGTCTGGTGCAGGATCGCCAGGAAGGCCATTGGGTCTACTATTCCATCGATGGCGGCAGCCTCGCTAAGCTAAATGCGCGGTACCGTGCTGTCCTGGATGTTGCAGAGCTTCCTCCAGAAGCGGCTTACGGGGCCGCGCCCCATAGGTGCGACTAGCCGGCCCTCTCTTTTTTGGCTACTTATATCAATCATCGTTTATATTAAGGAGACCTTGATGAAGACCTTCGAGAAGTACCTTGCTGTCTGGGTTGCCCTCTGTATGGGCGTTGGTATCTTGCTCTCTCAGACTATTCCCGGTATCGGAGAGACGATCGACTCTTGGCAGATCAGGGGTATCTCTGTTCCGATCGGCATCTGTCTCTTCCTGATGATGTACCCGGCGATGCTCAACTTGCAGGTTTCCGAGCTGAAGCGCATTGGGGAGAACCCCAAGCCCATCCTGCTGAGCCTGATCTCAAATTGGATCATCGCGCCTCTTGTCGCAGTAACTCTCGCCAATCTATTCCTTAAGGGCAATGAGCAGCTCAATGTTGCCGTGATCCTCCTGGGGTCGAGCCCTTGCACGGCGATGGTCCTGGTGTGGGGGCGGCTGGCCAAAGGCAACCAGGAGCAGAACGTCGTCAACACCAGTATCAACACCATCACCATCATGTTCCTCTACGTCCCGCTCGTGTCGCTGCTGACCGGTATGCAGGGCATTCCCATCGATCGGGTGTTGCTGGCCATCTCCGCCTTCGTCTTCATCGGGATTCCGTTGGTCCTGGGTATCATCAGCAAGCGGGCTTTGACCCGCGCCAAGGGTGAAGCCTGGTTCGAAGAGACTTACCGCCCTCTCGTTGAGAAAGTCGCCATTGGCGCACTGCTTACCACCCTTGTGGTGCTTTTCTCACTCAATGGGGATGTCTTGCTAAGCAACTTCGATGCGCTGCTGCTGGTATCGGTTCCCCTACTCCTCGGTTTTGTCATCGTCGTCGGCCTCAATCTGCTTATCACGCGCTGGGCAGGACTCGAGTATCGCGAGGCGATCACAACGGTTATTATCGGTTCGTCAAGCCACTTCGAGATTGCTATCGCGACTGCGGTTGCTTTGTATGGTGTGGGATCCTATGCGGCATTAGGCACGACTATGGGGCTGTTCTGGGAGGTTCCCATCATGCTGGGCCTTGTCTATCTCGGCAAGGCGTTGCAGAAGCGCGGTTTCTGGGCGGCATCAGAGAAGGTGAGTCCAACAGCGGGCCGCGACGGACAACCTGTGCTTGCGGATGCAGAGTGAGGTTGAGATTCTCTGCGTGAGGTATCTTGCCTCTTCTTCACATCGGGCCGGATGGCGTGTGCTTGGCCCGGGTCAGGCTGCTTCGAGAAGTGGTTCACCATCCGCTGGGGCCGGTGTCCCACCGCGCCCCTCTGCTGAGAGCTCGACACAAAGACGGGCACGGGCCTCGACACGGTCGAGGATGACACCGGCCCGAGCAGAGGCGAAGCAGGCGCTTCGCCCTACGCGGATGGCAGACTGCTGGACGCGCGGTTCTGCGTAGGGAGAAGTGTTACTCCGCCCCACTACCACTTCGAAGATAGTGCTCTACGACGTACTC
>JAGHDT010000533.1 GCA_021159805.1 Anaerolineae bacterium | reverse complement strand
TCCTCGTAGGGGAGTTCGCCGCTACGCAGAGGGTCAGCGGGGTTGTTTGTGTCAGCAGCTCAGCGATTCGAGGACTTCCATTTGGGCGGATTCAGGCGGTCCGCGGATGGACTTGCTTCAGGAGGCACCGGATGACGCCAGCACTCGAAGATCGACAGGTTATCGGCTTGCGTTCTATGACGCAGGCCGACATCCCTTTGGGGTTGCGACTCACGACCTTGGCGGGATGGAATCAGACCGAAGCCGACTGGCAGATGGTGCTGGCTGCTGGCTTTGGGTTCGTGGCAACGTACGGGACTGCGACTGTGGGAACAGCGACGGTTGTGCCGTATGGCACAGCTTTCAGCTGGATCGGTATGGTGCTGGTGGATCCCGCGTATCGCCGCCGCGGTGTGGGGACAGCGCTGCTGCAACGGGTCATTGCCGAGGCGACGCCGTATGGGTGCGTGCGTCTCGACGCCACACCCCAGGGGGAGCCGCTCTACACGGGCCTGGGCTTCCGCGCTGAGTGCGGGCTTCTACGGATGATGCGGCAACCTCAGGTACCGGTCCTGGCGGATGCCTCTGTGCTTGACATCTCGGGCAACGCTGCGTGCCGGGCCCTCGATCCGGCGCGACTCACAGAGCTAATCGCGTTCGACGCGCCCATCTTCGGTGCTGTACGCGGCGGTGTCCTGGACGCCCTCGTTCGGAACGCGCCACGCTATGCCCTTGCGTGCCTGCAAGACGATGTGCTGCGCGGGTACTGCCTGGGACGGTCGGGCGCGGTCTATGAGCAGATTGGCCCGGTGGTGGCGGATAGCGCTGAGATCGCTCAGGCGCTGCTGTGCCGTGCGCTGGGCGCGTGCGGTGATCGGCCTGTGATCGTGGACGTGTTCGCTGCCAAGGAGGCGTGGGTGGCGTTCCTTCAGAGCCTGGGCTTTGCCGCTCAGCGCCCCTACACACGTATGGTTCTGGGGTGCGACTGTCCGACCGGAGTGCCAGAGCGCCAGTACGCCATCGCCGGCGCGGAGATCGGCTAGGGGCAGGGGTCGTGGTTCAGAGATGGCTCACTGCTCCATCATCTCTGAGAATGACCCGGAAGCTACCGACGGTTGCACGTCACGTGATCAGTTCTATACTCGCAGCCGTGGGGTGGGCAGCGGAGGAGCAGGGGAGCGGAGGAGCTGGGGAGTTGATAGGAAGAGCACCTGGATCTCTGGCGGTGTGGACGGTGGCAAGCGGTGAAAGGTGGGGTAGTGTAGTTCATGGCAACCTATGATGGCCTCGAGGCCTATTACGGCGATTTGCACAACCACTGCGGCATCTCCTACGGGCACGGCAGCCTTGACGATGCGTTCCGCAATGCGCGGGAGCAGCTCGATTTCTGTTCGGTGACCGGCCATGCGCTATGGCCCGATATGCCAGCGCCTGATGCGAACATCCAGACCATCATCGATTTTCACAAGAAGGGCTTTGCCCGGCTTCGCGAACAGTGGGATGGTGTGCAGCGCACCACCGCTGCCTATCACCGTGAGGGCGAGTTCGTGACCTTCCTCAGCTTCGAGATGCACAGTTGTGCCGACGGCGACCGGACAATACTCTACAATAGTGCCTATGGGGATCTGCTTGAGGCGACCGGGCTGACTGACCTCCATCGCCAACTCCGTTCTCTGCGGGAGGCCGGGATCGGCGTGATCGCCTTTCCCCACCATATTGGGTACAAACAGGGGCAGCGGGGCATCAACTGGGCCACGTTCGATCCCGAGTTTGCGCCGGTGGTAGAGATCATCTCGATGCACGGCTGCAGTGAGGCGGACGAGGGCCCGCGCCCCTTCCTTCACTCTATGGGGCCGGCGGACTACGCCAGCACGTGGCAGTATGGCCTGGCGGAGGGGCACGTCGCCGGGGCCATCGGTGGCACCGATCACCACAGTGCCCACCCGGGTAGTTACGGTCACGGGCGCACCGGCGTGTGGGCGCGTTCCAAGACCCGCGATGCGATCTGGGAGGCGCTGCTGGCGCGCAGGACCTACGCGCTGACCGGTGACCGTATCCGGCTGCAGTTCACACTCAACGATCAGCCGATGGGGGCGGTGCTGCCCTCGACAGAGCGGCGCGAGCTGGCCTTCGATGTGGTCGGCGGGGCGCCGATTGACTGCGTGGACGTCATCAAGAACGGCGCGCTAATGCGGCGGTTCTCGCGGACGGATTTCGTTGCCCCGGTGGAGGAGACGGAGGTTCGGACAAAGCTCACATTGGAGGTCGGCTGGGGGGCTCGCGGACGCCGTGCTGACTGGGATGTGCGTCTCGGCATCTCCGCCGGCCGGATTCTAGCTGTCGAGCCGCGGTTCCGCGGCCCGGAGATAGTGGCGCCTCAGGAGGCTGTGTCGGGTACACCGGCGCCCGGTCATACCTCGCATTGGGACCTGGACGGCGAGCGTGCGATCAGGTTCCGGACCGTGACCTACGGGAATCCCAACAACCGCACGCCGGCCACGCAGGCGGTCTGTCTGGAGGTGGCGATGCCGGCGGAGGCCGAGGTTTGGGCGGAGCTGAACGGTCACCGCGAGGTCCACACGTTGGCCGATCTGCGCGCCGGCGCGCGCGCTGGACGGCTGGATAAGATCGATTCGCCCTCCTATCGCTTCCATCGGATGCCGGCGTGGTGGGAGCTGGCGTGGCAAGGCGCCCTGGAGGACGCTGCGCCATCGCGTGATCGCACGGATGTCTACTACCTGCGCGTGCGCCAGGTCAATGATGAGTGGGCGTGGAGCTCCCCGATCTGGGTATCAGCAGCAGTGTGATAGATTCCACAGAGGATGTCCAGGACGAGATCATCTCGCGCACCGAGCAAGCCATAGTGAACCGGAAGGGATGCCGATATGAACAAACGCGATGCCGTACTGAGCTTGCTTGACCCTGGTGCCGCCCCGACGCATACACCGGCGGCCTTTTTCACGCACTTCGGACCGGCGTACCACGAAGGCCCGGCCGCGATTGCCAAGCACCTGGAATACTTTCGGCGCACTGGGATGGATTTCGTCAAGATCCAGTATGAGCGCGTGTTTCCAGAGATCGCCGAGATCAAGACGCCGGCGGATTGGCCCAAGATGCCGGTCTATGATGCCTCCTTCTACGCGGCGCCCCTGGAGGTCGTGAGGGGACTGGTCGAGGCGGTGAAGGGTGAGGCGTTGGTTTTGATGACGCTCTATTCGCCGTTTATGTGCGCGGGCCACACCACGAGCGATGCCACAATCACAGCGCATCTCAAGGAGGCTCCCGAGGCGGTGAGACCGGGTTTGGAGGCGATCACCGAGAGCTTGCTGATCTTTGTCCGGGCGTGTATCGATATCGGAGTCGATGGGTTCTATGCTTCCACGCAGGGTGGGGAGGCGCACCGCTTCGCGGGCGCTGCGCCGGGGATCTTCGATTCCTATATCAAGCCCTACGATCTGGTGTTGCTGGAGGAGATCGACGCGGCGTGTCCCTTCAACATTCTCCACGTCTGTGACTACCACGGTGGCTACGACGATCTGAGCCCGTTCCTGGATTACCCCGGTGACGTCGTCAATGCCGGCCTGCAGCTGGGAGAGCGCAAGCTTGCGTTGCGTGAGGCGGCTGAGATGTTCCAACGTCCTTTTATGGGTGGGCTGGAGCGCCACGGTGTGATCGCGTCGGGCGATCAGGCTGCGATCCGGTATCGTGTGCAAGAGCTCCTGCGGGATGCGCCGGAGCGGTTCATACTTGCGGCCGATTGCACTGTGCCGGGGGACGTGAGCTGGGATGATCTGCGTGTGGCGATTGACACGGCACACGTGTGGTGTAGGTGAGAGCGGTTCGGCGATCACCCTCTGGATCGTGTTGGGATTGGTCCTGAGTGGCCTAGCAGCGGCGTTCCGTGCGGACGCTCACCGACGTGCATTGTAGTGCAAGCTGTTAGCTTGCACCCGATGGCGATAGCGACACAGGTTGTGCTCAATGGGGCGCCTTGCTGAGTTGTTGAATGCAAGCTAACAGCTTGCACCCGACGGCGATAGCGACACAGGTTGTGCTCAATGGGGCGCCTTGCTGAGTTGTTGAATGCAAGCTAACAGCTTGCACCCGACGGCGATAGCGACACAGGTTGTGCT
>JAGHDT010000256.1 GCA_021159805.1 Anaerolineae bacterium | reverse complement strand
CGCTTGGAGACCTGGGCAACCTGCCGGCGACCACGGAGAAAACGATACTCATAATCCAGGAAATTGCCCTTGGCCAGCAGATTCGGCTCGCCTTTGATTGAGATCACAAAGCGCGACCCCAGAACCGACAGCAGTCGCCTCTGCACGATCGCACATGGCCGTCCCTCACAGGTGATCCTATACTGCGGACGCCAGCTGACAAGCCTCTGCCGGATTTCCAGCAGCTGCCGGCCGTGGACATCCTCAAACGAGAAACGGTCACGGATGCTGATCAGACGCCCCTTAACCACATAGACCTCATTGCCCTCGGCATCCCGGATGCGGAACTGGTCCCGCAGCGAAAAGAGCTTCTGTCTCATCTGATAACTGCGCATGCTTCACCTCTCAGTAAACGTGGCGAATGCTGTCAAAGTGGCGCAGGATCGGATCGTCCAACCGCACCATGTGTTCGCGCATCATTTCGATAAGCTTATCCTGCAACATTCTAGTCTCCGGCAGGTCGATCAGGTTATGCATCTCCCACGGATCGTTGACCAGGTCGTAGAGCTCACCGATGTCCGAGTGATTATAGACGAACTTGTGCGTACGCGTTCGCACCATGCGCTGCTCAAAAGTGAAGAGCTGGGCAAAGAACTGCGCATAGATGCTCTCCCGGCCGGTGGGCACGGATCGCCCCAGTATTTGGTCGAGAATGCTCCGCGTATCAGGCGCCTCCGGCGCCGGGCGCCCCGCCACGTCCAGGAACGTAGGGTACAGATCCTGCAGATAGACAAACTCATCACTCACGCTGCCGGGAGCCTCACACTCAGGATGTGCTGCGATCATAGGCAGCCGATAACACTGCTCGTACGTGAAGGGGCCCTTCTCGATCAGCCGGTGCGCGCCCATATTGTCGCCGTGATCGGTGCTGAAAACAACAATCGTGTTCTCGTCACACCCCAGCACCGCCATCTCCGCCAGGAGCATGCCGACCAGATCATCGATCATCGTCACATAGCCCCAGTAACGGGCCACGATCTCGCGCCACCTGGCCCATCCTCCCTCGGAGAGGCCCCAATAGCGCTCCACAAGTTGCTGGACAAAGGGCTTGCGCTCCCAGGTCTCGTCGAAGCTGGGCTCCACCGGGATGGAAGCAGGATCATACATCGAGTAGTATGGCTCAGGGATGAGGCACGGCGTGTGAGGCCCCCAGAAGTTAGCCCAGATGAAGAACGGCGCGCCATCTTCATCGCGCTTCTCCTTCATCGAACGCATCAGATTGATCGTATCCTCAGCCACCATAGTCTCGAAGCTGGATTCTATCCCGCCTGAATGCAACGCATACATCTCCTGGCCCTGTTTGCCAGGATTATCGCCGTAGTGCGCTTCCAGGATCTTGGGACGGTCCAACCCGTGGGATTCGAGGTATGCCTTGTAGTGCGTGGTGGCGCCTGGACTGCCGGCCGGCGGTCCGAAGCGCAGACCTTCAATCAGGCCCTTGTAGACAGGATAACCGTAGCCGGGGAAGTCCTTACCCTCGAAACCGTAATCCGTAGCCACTCCGGGATCATCCACGTGCCACTTGCCCGCGTAACCCAGCTGGTAGCCGGCTTCCCCCAACTCGGAGCCGAGGTTGGGAATGTCCGGGTTGAGCACCTGGTTGTTGACGCGGACGTTGTTCTTGTGCGGATAGACACCGGTGAACAGCGCTGCCCGCGACGGAGAACACGGAACGGTCGAGGTATAAGCACGATCAAACCGCACCCCCCGCGCCGCCAGCGCATCAAGATACGGCGTCCGGCAAATCTCCGCCCCGTAGCATCCAAGGGTGTCGTAGCGATGCTGATCGGTGATGATCAAGAGAATGTTCGGTCGAGAGTCTTTTGCTGCCATCCCAGCCTCCTTAACAGTCACAGTCACAGTTCCAGACAGTTCGCTTTGGCGATCTCGCCCAGCCAGCGTGCGCTTGGCTTCACTGTCCGCGTCTGCGTCTTACGGTCCACCCCAATGATGCCGAATTTCGGACCATAGCCCCGCATCCATTCGTAGTTATCGAAAGCCGACCACGCGAAGTAGCCGCGGACATCTATCCCGTCCGACAGGCAACGCCGAACCCCGGACAGGGCCCGCCGGTAGTAATCCAGCCGCTGCGCGTCGTCGTCCGTCCCAATGCCGTTCTCCGTGACATAGATGGGGAGTCCGGTCACCTCCATCGCACGACGTATCGTCATCTCCAGCGCCTCCGGCCAAACCTCGTAGCCCATCTGGGTCACGGGCACCCCTCCTCCGGTGGCAGGGGACCCTGCGGGCCATAGCGTTCCCGAGAATAGGTCTGCACGCCGATGAAGTCATCGCCGCGCGCAGCCTCCAAGAAGACATCCCGCAGTTCCCGCCGCACCTGGTCACGCAGCCCTTCACCGCCGGCGACAGCCTGCATATCGCTCGGGGCCACCGTCATCCCCACGGATAAGTCGCTGCGCTCGGCCTTAATCACCGCCGCACCCTGCGCGTGTGCCGCCAGGATTGTGTCGCTCTCCCGGGTGGATGTCGCGAAAAGGAAAGGGACTGCTTCGTCTTTGTCCACTCCAAACGCCTGAGCAGCCTGTTGCCGAAACGCAATCTGCTTTGGGTTGTCGGCGTCATGCTTCAACCACTGACCGATCATCAGCGGTAGGTTCACCTCGTTGATGGTGCAGGCGGCTGTCATCAGATCTCCAAAGGCACACGTCGCCTTCGCACAATAGTCGGCAAACCGGCCGGCCGTGTCCGGAGATCGCCAGCCGCCGCGTGAGATCAGCCACCGCGGGGAGGTGAAGTGATGGTAGGTCACGACGGGTTCAAGCCCGTGACGGTTACACGTCTCCAGCATCCGCCGGTAATGATCGAGTGCGGCCTGAGAAAAATGGCCTGGCTCCGGCTCAACGCGCGCCCACTCGATCGAGAAGCGATAGCTGTTGAAGCCAAGGTTGGCCAACAGCGCGATGTCATCCGCATAGCGATGGCAATGGTCGATCGCATCCCCAGAGGGCTCCGCGAACACGGTGTTGGCCAGATTCTCCAAGACCCAGAAGTCGCTGTTGACATTGTTGCCCTCGACCTGATGAGCCGCTGTCGCCGTGCCCCACAAGAAACCGTCCGGGAATCGCTCAGTCATCGCTGTCCTCCCTTTTTGGGGAACTGATTGCATCCATTGTATTGCATCCTGTGAGCAAGCCAACTCAGACGAATATCGCACGCACGACCCATTGACTTGAAAAGTTGTGTCCGCCCGCTAGAATGCAGGTGTTGCGCGGGGCGCGACATAGGACTCAGCTGTACTATGAAAGGAATACTAAAGATGAGTATCGAGAAGCAATACCTGAAAAGCAAGCCGAAGTGCAAAGTCAAGTTTCGCGTGACCAAAGAGGAAGCCGGATACGCAGGTGTCATCAACCTTGTAGGTAACTTCAATGACTGGGATCAGACAGCTACACCGATGTCGAAGTTGAAGAGCGGCGACTTCACCGCCACGCTATACCTTGACCTGGGCCAGACCTATGAATTCCGCTACCTGGCTGACGGTGACACGTGGATGAATGATCAGAGCGCTGACGGCGTGACCCCCTCCTCCTATCCCAGCGATCAGAACTCGGTTATCAATACCACAGCAGACTAAACAGGTTGAGATCACCTCGGGCTGGGGCGATCTCACAGGAAATGGGCGTCCCGGATCGCAATTGTGTACCCGACACACATCACCATCCGGGACGTAGCTTCATTCTCACACCAAGACCATCAACGGTTTGACAGCAGCCTGCGCGTGAGTAGACTGAGAAATCGTGGAGGCAGCACTATGACCAGCGATCCGACGGAAAAGCCAATCCCCTACCTGGAGGATCCCACAGGCCGCGAGCACCTGCTGACAGGCGAATCTGTGACGATAGGCCGCGCGGCCGGCAATGACATCGTGATCACGAGCAAACGGGTCTCCCGCGAACACGCGCGCATCCGTCGTGACGGATGGCGACGCATCCTTGAGGATCTCAACAGCACCAATGGCACATTCCTGAACAATGAACGCATCGTAACGGGTCGCGAACTGCGGGACCGCGACCGCATCAAGATCGGCGACGTTATGTTTACCTTCCACGACCCTGACATCACCTACAGCGACTCAGTCTTCCCGAACCTGGAAATCGATACATCTGCAGGCGTCGTGCGCGTCAACCGGCAGATTGTCGAACTGTCGCCGAAGGAATTCATCCTGCTGGCCTACTTGCGCGAGCGCGCCAACGAGGTGTGCTCCAAGGATGAGATCGCGCAGACAGTCTGGCCGGAATATGAGAGCGATGTCTACGATTACCAGATTGAGAATCTCGTCCGGCGGCTGCGGGCCAAGATCGAGGCCGAGCCATCCGATCCACAATTGCTGCTCACTATGCGCGGGTTAGGCTACAAACTGGTCCACGGATAGTGCCCAAGATAGAGATAGGAATCGGATCTCGATAAACATCGAGCACGCCGGCATCCGAAACCTACTGCAAACTCAGACATCGACGTGGCGGAGGCTGGGAGAGTCCCGGGATACCGACAACGAGACAACATGGCCAAGACTTCACGAGAGGGAACGACACTGGGGCGATACAGGCTCCTCGAGACACTGGGGCACGGGGGTATGGCGCGGGTCTACCGCGCGTATCATCCCCAACTCGATCGCTATGTTGCCATCAAGATCCCCCGCTCTGACCTAGTTGATGATTCGGCGTTTCTGGCACGCTTCCAAAGAGAGGCACGCGCCGTGGCGAGCCTTCGTCACCCCCACATTGTGCGCGTCTTCGACTTCGACATCGAGGATGACGCCTACTACATGGTGATGGAGTACCTAGAGGGTGACACGCTGAAAGCTCGCCTGGACGACTACCGCGTCCAGGGCGAGCGGATGCCATTGGGAGAGATTGGACGCATCCTGCTTGACATCCTGGACGGACTGGCCTACGCTCATGGTGAAGGCATGATCCACCGCGACGTGAAACCCTCCAATATCCTACTCACAAAACGTGGTCGGGCCGTTCTGGGAGACTTTGGCATCGCCCACATAGTCAGCGGTACACACTACACCGCCACCGGCGCGCTTATGGGCACACCGGAGTATATGGCACCAGAACAGGGCCTGAAGGGCCGCTGTGATGCACGCAGCGACATTTACGCGATGGGTGTGATCTTATACGAAATGCTCACCCAGCGGATCCCCTTTGAAGCCGAGACACCGCTGGCAACCCTGATGAAGCACATCAATGACCCGCTGCCCCTGCCGCGAGAGATCAACCCGGACATACCGCTAGCTCTGGAGCGCGTCGTCCTCAAAGCTATGGCCAAGGATCCAGGCGATCGCCACCCGGACGCAGCGTCCATGAAAACAGCGGTCACAGCCGCCCTAGAGGAATCCGGTATCGACCTCCCTGACCACATCTCACGCCCGCGCTCATTCAGAACCATTGAGGCTCCGTCGGAAAGCATCCAGGTCATCTCCGACCGGCGCCTACGGGAACAGATGGACACCGACATCACCGAGGCGGACACCGACACCACGCTCGAACAGCAGCTTCGTGACGCGCAGCCGCCGGCCACCAGAAAGGCAAGGCGACAGGCCCGGAAAGCAGCGAGGGCCGCCAAGGCAAAACGCCCGCCCAGGGGTCAACCCCGACCAAACCTTGCCATGAACATCTTCTTCTCCATCGGCATCGTGGCACTGGGTAACCTATTCGCAGTTACTCTGTCTTCCTTATCCAGGGACTGGGCCATCTTCGATATCGGCTGGTCGCAGGAGCTCCTGTTGACCGGTGGTGCGCTCTTCATCCTGATGGCGACCAGCAAGACCATTTGGCTCTCCATTCCCGCCAGCCTTCTCGCAGCCAACGGGTTCATATTCGCCTACTGCACCTTCTCGGGCAACTGGCATCACTGGGCCTTTCTATGGGTCATCGAGCCCTGGGTGGCTGCAGCTGCCGTGATTATGTCAATCCAAATCAGCCGGCAGCAAGAAGACGCCCGCAAGATCAGCTATCTCTTCGGCTGGGCCAGTGGCCTCACCACCCTCTTGGCGGCACTGGCGGTGCAAAGTGGCGCCCTCGTTCTGAGCACCATACAGCGCACATTCAGCTAGACAGATCCTACTGTCGCAACAGCGCCGGGTTCGATGTGAACCTGGCGCTGTTGTGTGTAATGTTAGCCATCTGTTAGCCTAACGATGGGCGCCATCAGCCGGGGACCATTACTATGGAGAGAAATAGGGTTCACAGTGTGGAGACATTATGAACAGGAAACTCGTGATGGGCATCGGTGCCGTGTTGGTCGTCGTCGGAGTCATAGCCCTGACTTCCACTCTTCTCGGGCTTCTGTTTGGCTTCAGGATCTGGCAGCTATGGCCCTTCATCGTGATCGCAGCAGGTCTGCTGGTCACTGCGCCGGCGGTCTTTGTCCGGAATCGCCGCCGCCTCGGCGCGCTCTACGTGCTCGGGTGGCCCATCGTCACCACAGGCGTGCTACTGCTCTTCGCCAGCGTCTTCCGTTGGTCGGACGTTTGGTCGATTCTATGGCCGTTGGAGCTCCTCAGTGTTGCGGTGGGCTGTCTTCTGGCTGCCGTCAAGGCGAAGGCCCACTGGCCTCTGGTGCCGGCGATCATCATCGGCGCCAATGGGCTGATTCTACAGTTCTGTGCCATCACCGGCTGGTGGCACGCGTGGGCGGTCCTCTGGGCGGTCGAGCCCATCGCCGTTGGGATCTCGCTCTTGACACTCAACACACGCCGACCCAGCAGAGGCTTACTGACGACCGGCCTGACCTTCTGCGCTATCGGTGCGATCGGGTCGACGTCAGGCGTGGCCATCCTGCTCGGCGCAGGCCTGATCGGCGCTTGTCTGGTCCTCTGGGGCACGATGCGTAAAGACGTGGTCCCGGATGTGCCGGTTCCTGCTGAGTAGCAGATGAGCCACAGCCGCCTCAGGCCGTCAAGCGTAACTCTCACCGGGCCTGTGTGTAATCATAGTTGACTACAAGCTGCCACGGAATTCAAAGCTACGGAATAAGATAGAGACTATGTTGACTTCAATGATCTACTGGCTATCAAGGCCAATTATCGGACTTTATGGGCGGATGCTAAAGTTGGATGTGGTCAGGCACGAGCGCTTGCCCAAAGGGCCCAAGATCATCACACCCAACCACCCGACGACCTCCGATCCCTTCCTGGCAACCTACGCGCTGCGCGAGCCTTCACGCACGCTGGTGATCGGCCACGCCTTCGACGTTCCCGGATTCGGGGCCTACCTGCGGGCTTCAGGGCACATCCCTGTCGTCGAAGGGGAGGGACAGCGCGCCTTTGGGGCCGCCGAGGCACATCTTCGCAACGGGGGGACGCTCATCTTGTTCCCGGAGGGGCACCTCAGCCCACGCGAGGGTGGCTTCCTTGAACCTCATACGGGAGCAGCCCGGCTGGCCTTGATGACCGGAGCACCCATTGTCCCTATGGGAATCAGCGTGTCACCACGCGGACTCTGGCATATGGAAAGCGACATCGGTGACGAATGGGTCGCCAGCCGCTGGGCGCTGCGCGGTCCGTACGGGATCACCGTCGGCCGGCCCCTCCACCTCACGGGTAACATCGAGGATCACATCTTCGTGAAGATGGCCTCCAGGCGCATCATGCAGCACATTCGCGAGCTCGCCTACGAGAGCCAGGAACGCCTCCAGGCGCCCTACCTGTGGCCATCCATACTGGAACCGCTCGTGCCGGTGCGCTAATCACAAGGGGCCAACCGTCACTGTTTGCGGCGGTGACCCAACTCCGCGCGCACGTCGTCCAGCGTCAGGTCCCGCGAGGCCAACAGGACGAATAGATGGTATAGGAGGTCGGCTGACTCCTCAATCAACCGTTCATCGCTCTGGCCCTTGCCGGCCAGGATGACTTCCACCGCCTCTTCGCCGACTTTCTTGAGGACCTCGTCACCACCGGACAGCAGCTTCGCCGTGTAGGAGCCCGGCGTCGGGTTCACCTTCCGATCGAGAATCACCGCAAATAGCTCGTCTAGCACATCGCTCATACGCCCTCCAAGCTCCTTGTCCGAGGTCCGCCCAGACGCTCAGTCTGGCCAGATCCGCCGGTAGAAGCAGCTCTGCTCACCAGTATGACAAGCCGGCCCCGCCGGCTCAACTTTCAGGACCAACGTATCCGCATCGCAGTCCACCCAGATCTCGCGGACACGCTGCACGTTTCCCGACGTCGCCCCCTTATGCCACAGCTCCTGCCGGCTGCGACTCCAAAAGTGCGCCTCGCCGGTCTCCTGCGTAAGCCGCAGGGAGTCCGCATTCATCCACGCTACCATCAGAATCTGGCCCGTGGCGACATCCTGCACCACTGCGGGGATCAGCCCGCGATCATCGAACTTCAGTGGGATTTCAGACACTATCCAGTGGCCCCCCTTCTCTAATGACGCACCGTCACACCCTGTGCAGCCAGGTACGATTTCACCGCACCGATCTCCAGCACCCGATCGTGGAAGAGCGACGCAGCGAGAGCCGCGTCAGCCTTGCCCTCCGTCAGGACCTCGGCGAAGTGGGCCAGCGTCCCAGCACCCCCGCTGGCGATCACCGGCACCGACACGGCCTCAGCCACCGCTCGCGTGAGTTCAATGTCGTAGCCGGCAAGCGTACCATCAGCATCCATACTCGTCAGGAGGATCTCGCCTGCACCAAGCTCCACACCACGCACACACCATTCCACAACATCCAGCCCGGTGGGGACGCGTCCCCCGTTGATGTACACTTCCCACTTCGCGGGATCAGGCGAACAGGAGCTGTTTGCCGACACCCGCTTGGCGTCGACGGCGAGCACGATGCACTGGCTGCCGAAGCGTTCAGCGCCGGCGGTGAGGATCTCCGGGGCGCGCACCGCAGCCGAGTTGATACTGACCTTGTCGGCACCGGCCAGCAGCAGATTACGCACATCATCGATCGTTCGCACACCACCGCCGACAGTGAAAGGCATAAAGACCTCGACCGCAACCTGTCGAACTATGTCGATCATCGTTCTACGTCCCTCGATGGTCGCGGAGATATCCAGGAGGACCAATTCATCCGCCCCCTGGGCATCGTAGATGCGGGCCTGCTCAACCGGGTCGCCCGCGTCACGCAGGTTGACGAAGTTCACACCTTTGACCACACGTCCTTCCGTGACATCGAGACAGGGGATTATTCGTTTAGCCAACATAGCGCCTCCTTGTACCTATACCTGAGTGAGGGTGAGGGCATTCGAGAGTTCGATGTGGCCCTCATAGAGAGCGCGGCCGATGATCACACCGGCGAGCCCTGCATCACGCACACGCTGTACATCCGACAGCGTCCTCACACCACCCGAGGCGATCACACGGAGACCCGTAGAGTCTGACAACGCAGTCGTCGCGTCCACGTTGACCCCACTCCCCATACCGTCACGCGAGATATCGGTGAAGATCAGCCATTTTCCGCCCATATCGGCCCATCGCTGCGCCAAATCCTCGGCCGTGATCATCGCGGCCTCCTGCCAGCCGCGAATCTGCGCCATGCCATCGCGAGCGTCAATACCCACGGCCACCCGCTCCGGGCCGAACTGCTCCAGCGCCGCCAGCACAAAGCCCGGGTCCTCAACAAACGCCGTGCCGACCACCACCCGTGAAGCGCCCAGATCGAAAGCTAGGGTGATCGAGGCCATATCGCGGATGCCACCACCAAATTGCACGGACAGCGATGTCTCCAAGATCCGGGTCAAAGCCTGGTGGTTCTTCTTGCCCTTCTCGCCAAAAGCGCCGTCGAGATTGACACAGTGCAGCCAGATCGCTCCGGCGGCTTCCCAACGCTGCGCAACCCGCAAAGGGTCATCGCTATAGCTTGTCTCGCGACCGGGGTCTCCCTGCGCCAATCGCACAACTCTTCCCTGGCGCAGGTCGATCGCCGGATAGATCGTGAACTCACTCATATGCTGGACTTCCTCACTCTCCACCATTCGTCCCGATCCCGGGAATCGTTCCAATTCCGTGGACGAAATTACGCATAACTTGAAGGCCGACGTGCTGACTCTTCTCAGGATGGAACTGCACGCCATAGAGATTGCCGCGCCCTACAACCGAAGCGAACGGGCCACCGTAGTCCGTCGTCGCCAGTATGTCGTCCGGTGACGCCCGGCAGTAGAAGCTATGGTTGAAATACGTCCAGGGCGCCGCCGGCAACTCGGCAAGCAGTGGTGACTCGGCTACGGGCTCGACCTCATTCCAACCTGTGTGTGGCACCTTCAGCGCCGAGTCGATGTCAAACTGCACGACACGACCGGGAAGCAGTCCCAGGCCGACATGTCCGCCTAGCTCTTCACCATACTCAAAGAGCACCTGCATACCAACACAGATGCCCAAGAACGGCACGCCGCCGGCCACCACCGCTATGATCGGGTCAATCAACCCCAGCCGTGCCAGATTCTCCATACAGTCAGCAAAAGCCCCCACGCCGGGCAGCACAACCTTGTCCGCACCCAAGACCACCTCCGGCGACTGGGTCAGTGTGACATCTGCCCCAACTGCCAAAAGGGCTTTGTGCACAGAGCGAACGTTGCCGGCACCGTAGTCTATCAGCGCGATCATCAGAGCACACCTTTCGTCGAAGGTATGGCGCCCCCACGACGGGGATCGATCTGCGTAGCGACATCCAGAGCTCGTCCAAGTGCCTTGAACAGCGCCTCAGCCTTGTGGTGATCGTCACGACCGTAGAGCACGCGCACGTGCACGTTGGCTCGTGAGGTCACCGCAAAAGACTCAAAGAAGTGCTCCCAAACCGTCACAGGGACACCGCCGACCTCAAGACCCGTCCACGCGATATCGACAACGGCATATGGGCGCCCGGAAAAATCCAGGGCCACAAACGCCAGCGTCTCATCCATCGTGACGTAGGCCGATGACATCCGCACAATGCCTTTGCGACTTGCCAGCGCACGGTCGAAAGCAGTCCCCAAAGCCAGAGCAACATCCTCCACTGTATGGTGGGAATCGACCTCAAGATCACCTTCAGCGCGCACGCTCAGGTCAAACAGCCCATGCACCGATACATGCGTCAGCATATGATCCAAGAACCCGATACCGGTAGAGATCTCGTGCTTGCCGGTACCGTCCAGATCCAGCACAACCGCAATCTTGGTCTCACGCGTCTCGCGTTTCACCTCTGCTTGTCGCATCCTCATCCTCCCCTTTCTCCCTACGCCAGCCGTTCCAGAGCAGCTATCACCGCGTCAGTCTGCTCCGGTTTGCCCACCGTGAACCGCACATGATCGCGCAAGCGTGGCTTACGGTAGTAGCGAATCAGAATCCCTTCCTGCTCCAGAGCCAGTTTGAGCTCTTGAGCATCACGTCCCAGTACCTGACAGAGGACGAAGTTGGACTGAGAAGGGTGAGGACGCAGATAGGGGATCGACGCCAGGCGAGCGGCGAAGCGCCCACGCTCTTCGACGATGCGCTGGACTTTATCCTGAAGCCACACCAGATCCTCCAAAGCCGCAATTGCCGCCGTCGACGCTGCAACCGAGACGTTGTACGGTTGCTTGATCTTCCACAGATGCGGCATCAGCACAGCCGGGAAAGCACCATATCCGACGCGCAACCCGGCCAGGCCTGCCAGCTTGCTGAAGGTGCGCAGCACGATCAGATTGCCCTGTAATCGGACCTGACGAATGCGACTGCGCTCCATCCCCGCGAACTCCACATAGGCCTCATCCAGCACGACCATCACGGGCAAGGCCAATAGCCGCTCCAAGACTTCGTCCGTCACCCAACCCCCATCCGGATTGTTGGGGCACGTGACGAAGATCAGCTTCGGACAACGTGTGTCCACAGCTTCTTCGATCCCGTTGATGTCGAGGGAATAATCCTCGAGACGGGGGACCGAGACCACCTTGGCCCCACTGATTGCAGCATCAAACGGGTACATACCGAAAGTCGGTGGGCAGTTCAGGATCTCATCTCCCGGCGCCAGGAACAGCCGCATAATGAGATCCAAGAGCTCATCCGCCCCCGCGCCCGCGAGCAGAAGCTCTGCAGGCACGTCGACAAACTTGACCAACGCCTCACGCAATGCCCGGCTCTCAGGATCCGGATAAATGTTAATATACTTCAGATCAGCCAAAGCCGCACGGACCTTGGGGGAGGGTCCGTACGGGTTCTCATTGGCGTCCAGCTTGATGATCTCCTCGGGCGCGCGGCCCAATCTCGCGGCCAGGACCTCAAGGGGGAAGATCGGCGTGTATGGCTCCATCGCGGCGATATCAGGACGAACTAGCTCAGCAGGCTTCATATCCCTCTCCATATCATTTGGGCCAGTTGGATACTCCTACGCAATCTCATCCCCACCGACGATTCGCCAGCGGGCAGCAGCAGCATGAGCGGTCAGGGACTCCGCGCGGGCGATGCGATCGGCATCAACTGCCAAAGCCGATGCGGTCTCTGCGGTCAATCCAATCAGGTTGATGACCTTGACGAAGTCCAGAACATTGACCGGGCCCTTGAACCGGGCTGATCCGCCGGTGGGCATGATGTGGCTGGGGCCTGCAACATAGTCCCCGAGCACCTCGAAGGAGTGTTCGCCAAGGAAGATGCCCCCAGCGTTGCGAATCTGCGGTGCCCACCTCCCGACATCGGCCACGGAAAGGCACAGATGTTCTGGAGCAAAAGCATCGGCCTCCGCGACGGCGGTCGCCAGGTCCGGCGTCAGCACGATCCCCCCCTGTCCAGCCAGGGAGATCTCGATGGTATCCCTGCGCGTCAGCCGTGCCGCCTGGCGGGCGACCTCAGCCCGCACCGCCTCGGCCAACACGCGGGACGGCGTCATCAAGATGGCTGTCGCCAAGACGTCGTGTTCCGCTTGTGCCAGTAGGTCCGCTGCTACCCAGCGCGGATCGGCGGAGTCATCGGCGACGACGACCGTCTCCGTGGGCCCGTAGATACCATCCAGACCCACAAAGCCGTAGACCTGCCGCTTGGCAACGGTGGTGAAGAGCCCGCCGGCGCCGACAACCTTGTCGACACGCGGCACACTTGGCGTTCCAAACGCCATTGCCGCAACCGCCAAAGCGCCGCCGAGGACAAAAAGCCGGTCTACGCCGGCCACCTGAGCAGCCGCAAGGATCAGAGAAGATGGCTGCCCGGTCTGCTTGTCTGCCGGCGTGCACACAATCACCTCATCAACGCCGGCGACCCGCGCCGGGACAGCGGCCATAAGCAAGGAAGAGGGCAGCGGCG
Source organism: Anaerolineae bacterium (assembly GCA_021159805.1). GTDB lineage: Bacteria > Chloroflexota > Anaerolineae > B4-G1 > SLSP01 > PWVB01. Next base: position 5,170 of record JAGHDT010000256.1, on the reverse strand, counting down.
CCGTACCACCGGGCACATAGACGCCCACGCGCTCCAACGGCACCAGCCGCTGGCCCAGCGTTCCGCCCATGTCGTCCGACGTCCAGTTGGGGATCGGCTGCCGGGCGTGAAAGTCGTGAATGCGTTCGGCAGCCCGTTCCATAGCCCCGCGTAGTTCAGGTGAAAGACCATCATAGGCCTCTGCCCACGCTGATTTGGGGACCTCCAGAGCCTGCGTGGTCACGCCGTCAATCCGTTCTGTCCATTCGCGCAGTGCGTCGTCCCCGCGTGCGCGCACATCCGCCAGCAGACGCGCCACCGCAGCCTCAGGCGTTAGAGCCTCGCCAAAGACGCGCTTGATGCTATCCAACACGACCTCAGGCACATCCTCAACCGTGGACATGATGCGTCGCTTGAGAATCCCCGCAGCCGACTCAACACTCTCATAGATGGCAATCATCACAGCCACCACTAATCTCCCATCTCAACAGCCCGCATCATCGCACGGATGCGATCCGGCTCTTCCTCAAAGATGTAAGTCACGGGCGTCACGACCACACCACTACCACCAATCGCACGCAATTCGGCAATAGCCGGGATCAGGTCATCGCGTCGTACCACAATCTGCACGGCGTGCCAGCTTTCACGGCTGGTCACACTCACCACTGGGGAGATCGTGGGGCCTTGAAGCCCTCCCAAGACATCTTCCTCGAACATCCGCTGGGCAATAAGCTCCGGCGATTCCCCCCGCATATTGGCCACAACCATAACGTGCTCCTCCGCCCGTAGATGCGCCTCGGCCAGCTCGAGCAGCGTCCGTGCGATACTGAGCACCTCCGGGCGTCTTCGCAGCGCCGCTCGATTGACAACCAGGGCGGCCTGCGACCAGAGAATGACGCCACCGTCCAATGCGCGTAGCCGGTTGTCCTTCAGCGTCTGTCCCGAGGAAACCAGGTCCACGATGCAATCCGCATAGCCAATCTCAGGCGCCACCTCAAGGGTTCCCTCAGAATGGATCAGGGAGAAGGGTGCGACACCATGCTCCTTGAGGAAAGCCTTAGCCAGGTTTGTGAACTTAGTGGCTACACGTAGCGGGCGGTCCCAAACAGCGACCGCGGCAGCAAGATCTGCAACCGTGTGGACGTTGTCCCAGGCCTCGGGCACCGCAATCGCCAGCCGGCAGGCACCAAAGCCCAGCGCCTCGTGAAGCACCAAGAGCTCCTCATTGTCCCCACCGTACTCCTTCGTCACGTCAAGACCCGTTATACCAAAGTCGACGCTGCCGTCTCGCACGCTCACCACAATGTCAGTCGGGCGCTGGAGCAACACCGTCACATTAGGTAGCGCGGGCAATGTCGCGGCATACTGGCGTGGATTGGGCTTGTAGATCCGCAGACCACATGCCGCCAGAAACGCCTCGGCACTCTCAGCCAAGCGTCCCTTGCTGGGCAAGGACAAACGGACATCAGTTCGTTCAGGCATAGTCTCCCCCTTGAATGAGAAAACCCCCCGATCCAATCCGGGGGGCTTTGTTTTCGTCTTGCTCAAGCCAGGTCAGGCTTCACGATGCGTGCGAAGCCGCACCTCCCGCATTGGGTGGTGTCAAGATCGCATGATGATGATAGCCATAGAAAAGATTGAGCGCCTTCATTATGATAACAGTACCATGGTTCCAGCGAGTGTCAAGCAAGAGAAGGCACCATCAGCACTTTCTTGACACCATCGAGCCCTGATTCGATCATCTTGACGCCTCGCTCAAAATCCCTCAGGGGCAGACGATGCGAGATCAACTCCGACACCTCAACCTGCCCGGAGTGTAGCATCGCAACCGCCTGATAGGAGTTGCGTTTGGATGTGAAGGAGGAGCGCAGCGTCAATCCTTTCTCAAAGATAGCGAAGGCATCCAGCGTCAGGTCTGCCCCCCTCGGCGGCACACCAAAGAGCAGGATCGTGCCCCCAGGACGCGCCAACTCTATGGATCGCGCCATCACGCCCGGTGCACCGGTCGCATCGATCACGACATCGAAGGCGTCGGGAGGCATCATCGCCAGGTCATCGACCCAGCTCGCCGCACCCAGAGATATCGCCAGCTTGGCCCGTGCAGGCTGTCGCTCCAGCACCGTGACATCAGCGACGCCCTGTTGCAGTGCCACCTGTATGAGCAAAAGCCCGATCGGACCCGCACCTAGGATCGCAATGCGGTCCGCCAGCCTGATCTCGGCGCGCTCTATGCCATGGATGACGCAGGAGAGCGGTTCCACAAAGGTGGCCTGTTCGTATGGAAGAGAGCCGATATCGAAGACCACCTTCTCGGGGGCAACTACGAACTCAGCCATGCCCCCGGGGCGCGTCACACCGACCGCCTGCCAGTTCAGGCAGAAGTTCTGACGATTGTTCAGGCAGGCGTAACAGTTGTCACACGCAATGTTCGGCTCAACCGCGACACGGTCACCGATCTGGAAGCGACGCACATCCGAGCCAGCCGCCACCACCTCCCCCGCGAACTCGTGCCCCGGGATGACCGGATACTCACCCAGATACTCACCGCGAAAGATGTGAACATCCGTACCGCAGATGCCGCAGGCGGCCACCCGGACCAAGACCTCTTCGGGACCTGGAACCGGCACTGGGACGTCTTGTACATCGACATGATTCGGTTGGTGAATCGTCAGGGCTTTCATCGACATCAGAAGGCCTCCACCAGACGTCGCACGCCGGGCTCGGCCTGCAGATCTGCATCGACGGAACCCGGAACCCGTGCCGTCAGCCAGGCCTCATCGGTATATGCCTCTCGGAATACCGCCGCAGAAGGTTGCAGATGTTTGGCCACACTTCCTCCTCAGTTGTTCGAAAAACCGACTACCCGCCCAGCAGATGGCTCAATGCCTATATGACCAGCCGTTCGTACAACAGCTCAGGGCTCAAGTCAGGACAGACCGTTTCATGACAAGCAATTGTCTGCGCCGCAGCCGCCGTGCCCAACCTCACAGTCTCCTCAGGCGACATCCCTTCGATTAGGCCGTAGGCAACCGCAGCCGTCAAGGCATCTCCAGCTCCCGTGACATCCACAACCTCCACAGGGAAAGGAGGAATCCTACCGCTCTCCCCCGACGTCGCATAGTAAAGCCCGGCAATACCCAGCGTGATGATGGCCAGGTCCACACCGGACTGAACCAGGCGCCGAGCAGCAGCACCGATGTCCTCATCGTCCTGCAGCTTCTGCCCCACGAGCGCCTCAGCTTCGGCCAGATCAGGCGTGATTGCCAGGATCTGCGGAAGGTGCGGATGTAGACGATGGGCCAGCAGTGCAGTCGTGGGATCCGCACACACCGGGGTATCGTACTCAGAGGTAAGCCGGAACAGAGTCTGGAGCGTTCGCGCAGACAGATTCGCGTCGATGCAGACAATGTCCGCATCCCGCACCAAACCCCGCAGGCGGTAAAGGTGCCCAGGCGTGATCTCACGAATCACCGCCATGTCGTCAAAGGCCACCCAGGGCTGCTCGTCGAAATGTGAAAGCGCGACATGCGAGCCCGTCGGATGCTCATTTGTAACAATGCATGCATCGGTGTTGATCCCTACGTCACGCAGCTGGCTCAGCAGCATACGCCCACACCAATCATCACCCACGGCTGTGATCAGGCGGACCTCAACCGAAAGGCGCGCCAGGTTCTCCGCAATGTTGCGGGCCACACCACCCCATCCCCAACGGATCAGACCAGGGTTGGAGCGCGCAGGTTCGACTGCGACACTACGAGGTCGCACAGTGAGATCCAGACCCGCTGCGCCCACCACCAACGCGCGATGCTCTGCGTAGCTCATAGTGCCCCCCTTCCCTGATCAACAGCCGCGGTATGCCGATCAAACCTGATCCGGCATGATCATCGCAACATACCCAAGGCCTACTTCAGCCTGCACTCCCATCAAACGCAGCATCCACCGGATGATATCTTGACACCCTGCAATTCAAGAAGATGAACAGGAGCCAGTTCCCAAGGCACCGATACCCGAGCACAGGCACACCGTGCCCTACCGGGATTGTGGACTGGCCGTGAACTCAGCGGTGGGGGGAGATTGGGGATCCTGCGAAGTGGTGGCGGCAACACGCATTAGGTTCTCAGCCTGTGAGATGAACAGACGTTGTCGCTCAGGACCTTGATCCGACACAACCGCATACAGCACCTCAAGAAAACTGGCGATGATCAACTGCGGAGGCACCTCGACCTCCTCGCCAATGAGTCCCTGTACCTCCTCAAACATCCTATTGACGAACCTCACTTGGGCCTCTATGCGCGCATCTTCTGCCAGCTGCTCAAGGTCTGTGGCCGCCTCCATCGCAGTGATGTCGATGTTCTTCTGCAGCTTAGCCTGCCAGAACTCAAGCCACTGGCGTGAGATCGCCTCCTCGGCAGGGCGTACCATCCCGAGCTCTATCCGCTCCACAATGACTCCGCGCTCAGCTCCCTTGTCGCGCACAATCCTCTCGATTTCGGCCTCGAACTCTAGCAAGAGCTTCGGAGCCGGCACGTCGCCCTCTTCAAGCCAGTACTGCGGGTTCAGAAACTCATCTAGACGATATTGCTCCAGCACATCTCTCACGGCGCCATCCAATACGTCCATCGCCATACCGGTCACCCAATCCGAGACACGATCGCTCCCCTCATGTTTGCGCACAGCCTTGGACGTCGTGACCTTGAGGACTGCCCGCTCCGAATACCCGAAGGGCGGCATTGCCCCCTCAAACTCCTCAAGCTGAGATGATGCAATCCGGCAGATGATGCTGGCTTGACAGAAGGCAGGGATGCCGTCGCGCGTCATGAATTTGACCGTCACCGTGCGGCGCTGAGGACGCATATCGACCACGTCCCAAACCCTCTCGAACGCCCACAAGTGATGGACACCCGGGCCCAGAATGCGGCTGAGCTTGCCCAAGCGGCTGGTCACCACCACGTTATTGTGGTCTACATTGAGCTTCGCCGGGCCTCCCACTTTGTGCACAACTGGGGGACCATCAAGATCCGCCTGTCCGCCCTGCACGCTGAGAGTCACGCCCCGGGCTGCATAGGGGGTCAACCCGGACAACAGGCGACTCGTCAATGCCTCAGCATCATCCGTGCTCAAGTCGTGCAGCGCCTGCGTGTACTGGCGCAGCACACGCGGCACGTGATGGAAAGCGACGAGAACAGCAGTG
>JAGHDT010000267.1 GCA_021159805.1 Anaerolineae bacterium | reverse complement strand
GTGTTGCAGTATATGCGGCGTCCGAAGTCCTGACACCGTTTGCTGCACCCGAGGTCGTGACCTCACCATCGCCTCTTATGTATTCAACTACGAGCCTACAAAGGAGTCAACATGCGCGAACTGAACGTTGCTGTAGTGCAGATGCAGTCCGAACTGAGCAAGATGGAGGACAACGTCGGCAAGATGGCCGAGATGGTCACTCGCATCGCAACGGCGCAACCCGTCGACATCATTGTGTTCCCGGAGCTTTCGGTGACCGGCTATGAGGGAGGCGCACGCTTCGCTCAGATGGCCCAGCGGGTTCCCGGTGCGGTCACCAATATCCTTGGCCGGCGGGCGAACGAGTTCGGTGTTTATCTTCTGATCGGTATGGCGGTCAAAGAGGATGTGGAGACCGTGCTCTACAATGGAGCGGTGCTGATTGCCCCCGATGGCGAGGTCGCCGGACAGTACCGCAAGATTCACTTGCCGGCTGAGGAACGTCTGGTCTTCCGCCCCGGTTACCAGATCAAGCCTTTCGAGACCGAGATCGGTACGCTGGGCGTGATGACCGGATGGGACTTGGCGTTTCCCGAGATGGCCCGCAGCTTGATGCTCAGCGGTGCCGAGATCATCTTGCTCCCCGCGGCCTGGCAGGCAAGGGAGGCCGACATATGGCGGACGCTACTGGTCGCGCGGGCTTACGAGAACGACACCTTTATCGCTGCTGCTAACCGGATCGGTGAGGAGCCGTCGTACGTCTTCGCCGGACAGAGCGCCATCCTGGCACCCTCCGGTGAGGTGCTGGCGGCTCTGGAGGAGCCCGAGGAAGGCTACATCGTGGTGCGACTGGACCTTGACGAGGTCCGACGTCGCCGTGAGGAGTCGCAGGTAATGTTGGCGCGCCAGCCGGCAGCTTACCGGCCCATTGTGCGGAAATACTGAACCACCGGCACCCTCTGTAACGCAATCGTAACAAATAAGCCGGGCGCGACCTGTCATCAGGTCGCGCCCGGTCTTCACTGTGTGAAGCATAGCACGCTAGCGGGAAGCCCTCACCCCTATCCGCGCCGCCATTGGCGGCGTACCTTCTCCCTCTCCCCGATCGGGGAGAGGGAGAAGGGCCTGAGATTGATCTAGATGGGTTTCTCGTAGACGCGGTAAGTGCGGTAGACTCTGCCGCCCATATTGGTTGCCGTGCTGCGCATCATCGTGTTGGATTCCAGGACCCACGAGAATTCGATGTCCTTGTAGGTCGGCACGCATCTGCGCAACGTCTCTGTCATAAGGATCGCGTGCAAGCCCTGCCCGCGGTACTCCTCAACCACACCGCCGGCGAAGGCCCGGATCGTGGTCACGACCTTCTTGATCTTCCAGTAATAGAGCATCTTGGCCATCGTCCACCACTCCGGGACGTTCGGACGGGGATAGGCCAGATGCAGTGCCTGATTGACATCGGGGATGGGCAGGCCAGCGGCGATGGGACGATCCTCCTTGAACATGAAGAAGACGGTGGGTGGGTCAATGATGGGCTTCAGGCCTGCGACTTCGTGTACAAGCTCCGCCTCGGTGAGCGGAACGAAACCCCAGTTCTTGGACCAGGCCTGGTTGTAGACCTCTTTGAAGTAGACGGCATCCGTCTGGAAGTCGCGCATGTTGATGGGGCGGACCGTCACATTAGCGCGCTCGCGGGCCCGGTTCGAGACGCGCAGCATCTTCGGGTTTATCCCGGAGCCGTCGGGCTTGATGTGCCGCAGATCGGCCAGGTACGCGAGAAGATCCTGGGACTTGCGGTAGCCGGCACTCTCGATGTAGGGCACGTAGTAGCGGGGGTTGTAGGTCATCAGCGCGACCGGTGGGCCGTTCCAGCCGTCGATCAGCAAACCGCACTCTTCGTTCTGAGAGAAGTTCATCGGCCCGCGGGCGGATTCGAAGCCGTCGTCACGCAGAGCCGCCTCCGCCGTTCGGAGCAGTTCGCGTGCGGCTTCCTCATCCTGGAGTACCTCAAAGAGGCCGAAGAAGCCCACTTTGTCGTTCCAGTACTCGTTATGGGCGAAGTTCTCGATCGCGGCGATCGTGCCGACGATCTTGCCATCGCGCCGCGCTGTGAAGTACTGGACCTTCGCGTGCTTGTGAAAGGGGTGCCTGTCAGCATCGAGAAACTCCTCGCGCTCTGAAATCAGTGGCGGGACCCAATAGGGATCGCCCTCGTAGACTTTCCAGGGGAAGCGGACAAATTCCTTGCGTTCCCTGGCGGTGACAGCTGGGACAATCGTCAGTTTACCGGTTGGCGTTCCGGACATAATAAGACCTCCTACGTGCTAGTGACAACTGCAGGCTAACGTGGACAGATAATGCCAAGATTATACTTATGGCTTCCGGGGTGTCAAAGACGATGGGGGCGTTGAATCATTGAACCACTGAATCAGATGCAGCCGCTGCGGGGCGCGAAGATGGGCAAGGACAAATGGGCGAGGACAAACGGGCAAGGACAAGCCTTGCCCCTACAGTGCGGAAGTCGGGGGCTATCCACCCGGTGCGATTCCCAATGATGTCGGGGCAACCCTTGTGATCGCTCTCCGCGTGAGAGTGGTTCCGGCCGGGGAGATCACTGCGATGAAGCTGCTCTTGGGACTGGGTCTCTCATCTGTAATCGCGCCTTCCTACGTCAATCTAACGCAGCGCTAATGCCGCTTTAACCCTTGTCGCCTATCATACTGATAGGATGATAGCTGCACAGAGGTCTGGCTGGGCCAAGAGCCCCTGCTGCCAGGCCCCTCACTGTGTCACCACCGGTCGCCATCGCAGAATGGTCCACCGTCGCAAGACGGTGGTGAGTGTGCCGGTGTGGAGGAGGATCTAGATATGGATGCAAATCGCTATACTGAGAAGACACAACAAGCACTTTTGCGTGCGCAGCGCGTCGCGACAGAGCGCGGGAATCCACAGGTCGATCCCGAGCACCTGCTTCTGGCTCTGATGGAGCAGAGCGACGGCGTGGTGCCGCGCGTGATTCTGGAGCTGGGTAGCGATCCCCAGCGGCTGCGTGTGGATCTGGAGCAGGCGATCGGCCGCAAACCGCAGGCGCGTGGCGCAGGAGCGCGGAGCGCGGTGCAGGTGGATCTGTCGCCGGCTGTGGCGCGGATATTGCAGGGCGCGGAGCGTGAGGCCGGGGCGCTGCGGGACGAGTACGTCAGCACCGAACACCTGCTGCTGGCGATGGCCGATTCGAGCGCGGGTGAGATCGCCCGCTTCCTGGCGGCCCAGGGAGTCAACCGGGAGGCGGTGCTGCGGGCGTTGACCGGGATCCGTGGCTCTCAGCGCGTGACGTCGCAATCGCCAGAGGATACGTACAATGTTCTGGAGAAGTACGGGTCCAATCTGACACAATTGGCGCACAAGGGCAAACTCGACCCCGTGATCGGGCGTGACGAAGAGGTGCGGCGCGTGATGCAGATTCTGTCACGGCGTACCAAGAACAACCCCGTGCTGGTCGGCGAGGCCGGCGTAGGGAAGACTGCGATCGTCGAGGGATTGGCGCAGCGGATTGTGCGCGGTGACGTGCCTGAAGGGCTGAAGGAGAAGGAGATCTTCCAGCTTGATATGGGCGCATTGATCGCCGGCGCCAAGTACCGCGGTGAGTTTGAGGAGCGCCTTAAGGCCGTGCTGAACGAAATCGCCGGCTCTGAGGGACGTATAATCCTCTTCATCGATGAGCTGCACACGGTGGTGGGCGCCGGTAAGGCCGAGGGGGCGATGGACGCCGGCAACATCCTCAAGCCAATGTTGGCACGTGGCGAGCTGCACACGATTGGGGCGACGACTTTGGACGAGTATCGTCGGTATATCGAGAAGGACGCGGCGCTGGAGCGCCGTTTCCAGCCCGTCTATGTGGACGAGCCCGATGTCGCTGACACGATCAGTATTCTGCGTGGCGTCAAGGAACGTTATGATACGCACCATGGTGTCCGCATTCAAGACGCGGCCCTGATCTCGGCGGCGACCTTGGCCGACCGCTACATCACCGACCGCAATATGCCCGACAAAGCGATCGACCTCATCGACGAGGCCGCCGCGCGGCTGCGTCTGGAGATCGACTCCAAGCCGACGGAGTTGGATCAGATCGACCGGCGCATCCTGCAACTGCAGATTGAGCGCGCGGCGCTGGCCAAGGAGAAGGATCAGGCCAGCCGCCAGCGGCTAGACGATCTGGAAAAAGAGCTGGCTGACTTGCAGGAGCGGAGTCGGGCGCTGACGGCGCAGTGGCAGCAGGAAAAGGGCCAGATCGAGCGGATTCAGGGGATCCAGAAGGAGATCGAGGATTTGCAGCCGGAGATCGAGCGTGCCGAGCGTGCGCAGGACTTTGATGAGGCAGGACGTCTGCGCTACGGGCAGGCCCGCGAGCTGGAGAATGCTTTGACCGAGGCGGAGGCCGGCTTCCTCAGGGTACAGGGCGAGCACCCGATGCTGAACTATGAGGTCGGCCCGGAGGAGATCGCGCGCGTCGTCTCTGCGTGGACAGGCATCCCTGTCTCCCGGTTGATGGAGGGCGAGCGGGCCAAGCTGATGCGTATGGAGGAGGAGCTCCACAAGCGGGTGGTGGGTCAGAACGAAGCCGTTGCTGCGGTGTCAAATGCAGTTCGCCGGGCGCGTGCCGGACTGCAGGACCCGAACCGGCCCATCGGCTCCTTCCTCTTCTTGGGTCCGACCGGCGTAGGCAAGACCGAGCTGGCTCGCTCACTGGCGGTTTTCCTCTTCGACACCGAGGAGGCGATGGTGCGGATCGACATGAGCGAGTACCAGGAGAGGCACACGGTCTCGCGGCTGATCGGGGCGCCGCCCGGCTACATTGGCTATGACGAAGGGGGGCAATTGACGGAAGCGGTGCGCCGGCGGCCCTACTGCGTCTTGCTCTTGGACGAGATCGAGAAAGCACATAGCCAGGTCTTCAATGTCCTGCTGCAGTTGCTGGATGATGGGCGCTTGACCGACGGTCACGGCCGTACGGTGAACTTCACCAACACGATTGTGATCATGACCAGCAACGTCGGCAGCCGCACTATCAAGGAGCTGGGGCCTGGGGGCGCGCGGGATCAGGTGATGAAGGAGTTGGATATCACTTTCCGACCCGAGTTTCTGAACCGGATTGACGAGGTGATCATCTTCGGCAGCCTATCGCGTGAGGACCTGAAGGCCATTGTCGAGATTCAGGTGAGTTATCTGCACAGTTTGCTCGGGGAGCAGCACATGGACATCGAGCTCACGGGGGCCGCCAAGCGGTTCCTGGCGGACGAGGGGTATGATCCTGTCTATGGTGCGCGCCCGCTCAAGCGCACGATTCAGCGCCGGCTACAGGACCCGCTGGCGGTCGCCGTTCTGGAAGGACGCTTCGGTCCGGGCTCCACGATTCTTGTGGACCTGGATGCTGACGGTGGTGCCCTCAGCTTCGCGAACGCGCCAGAGTAATGACCTCTCCCCTGGCCCCTCCCCAGGATGGGGAGGGGAACCTGTCAACTGACCAGGTCTAGGCGACTGGCGCGCTAGCCCAAACCCGCCATGTTAGCCAACTCCCCCTCCCATCTTGGGAGGGGGCCGGGGGGTAGGTCAAATCCCTGCGACAGCCAGGGCCTCGCGGATCGTATCCAGTACGGATGGTATATCCTGCAAGATCTGAGCATTGGTGAAGCGCAGCACGCGGAGCTCTCCGGAACACAGGATAGCTTCACGCTCTTCGTCCGCAGCGCGCTGGTTGTCGTGAACTGAGCCATCGACCTCAATGATCAGGTTGGCCTGATGACAGTAGAAATCCACGATAAAGCCGGCGATGATCTGCTGGCGGCGGAAGTGGAATCCATCCAGTCGGTTCGCACGCAGCCGCTGCCACAGGAGGCGTTCGGCCGGCGTCATCTGCCGGCGCAGCTCCTTGGCGCGCTGCAATTTGGCCTGGGTGACCTTCTGGCCGGTCACGATGTTCTTGACAGGCATGATGACCTCTCCCCTGGCCCCTCCCCGCACCGGGGAGGGGAACCTGCTAACTCACGTGATATGCCCCTTCGCCACACTCACGCAATCGCTCCCTTGACCGACTCCCCCTCCCAACCTGCGAGGCAAACCTGCGAACGCACTTCGCTTGCCCCTTAATCGCGTTCGCAGCTTTGCCTCGCATGTTGGGAGGGGGTGCCGGTCCAGGGGGCGGTACC
>JAGHDT010000460.1 GCA_021159805.1 Anaerolineae bacterium | reverse complement strand
TTGAAGTTCCTGGCCTTCGGTGTCGTATTGCACCAGGCAGTGGCCGTCCCACCGGGCTGACCAGACGGTGCCTGCGGCGTCCACGGTCATACCATCGGGATGACCCTCCCCGGTCTCGGCCGGCACAACGACGAACGGGCGCTGGTTGGAGAGGGCGCCGGTGGCTTCGTCATAGTCGAAGAGCCAGATCGTCTGCTTGCGGGTATCGGTATAGTACATCTGGGTGTGATCCGGCGTGAAGCCCATCCCGTTGGAGAGGCCGACATCGTCCAGGATCAGTGTGAGGGTGCCGTCGGTGTCCAGCCGGTACGGGTGTGCGCGCGCATGCGCGGCGCGCGCTCCCGCGGGCATCGTGCCGCAGAAGACGCGTCCGGCAGGATCGGCGATCACGTCGTTGAAGCGTGTGGTGCGTTCCTCCGGGATCTCGTGGATGATGTACTCCAATTCTTGGCCCTCACGCCAGATGGCGATGGCGCCTTTGTCCATGAAGAGCAGCAGCGAGCCGTCCTCCTGGAGTGTGAAACCGCCAATGGCTGGGCCTTCGAAGCACAGCTCGTATTCGCCGGTTACAGGATCGTAGCGGTAGAGTCGGCCGTTGGGGATATCGACCCAATAGAGTCGCTTCTCGTCAGGGTGCCACAGGGGGCCTTCGCCGGTGGCGCAATCCACATTCACGATAACTCTGGGTTCCATTTGCTGCCTCCTGTAGGACTGGAGTTACATGTCTCGAAAAAACCAGATCGGTGCGGTCCAGTCTATATCGGTTTCAGCTCTTGGGAAATCAGGTGCACACGATTGCTTGTGGCCAGGAATATGACCAACCCCAACAATGCTGAGGCGCTCGCAACTCGGAACATCACGGGACTGCCCCAGTTGTCCCGCACGACGCTGCTGGTAAAGGCGCCGACAGCCAGGGCAAGGCCCCCATAGACTGCATTGAAGATCCCTTGTGCTGTCGTCGACATCCCCGCTGGCGCTACCTCATCGGCATACGCCACGCCTGAAATCGCCATGCCCGAAAAGGCTGTGCCGTGGAGGAGCTGCAGCGCCAACAAGATCCACGGCGCTCTCGCCAGCGAGAATCCTACCAGCATGATGCTCATCGCTGTCAACGAGCTGATGAGCGTGCCACGAGCGCCAAAGCGTTTCAGTAGTTTCGTCGACAAGAAGAGGAAGGGAAGTTCTCCGATTGTTCCCATCGTCAGTGCAAATCCCATCAGGGTCTTGGTCGCGCCAAGTTCTTCCATTCGTATGTAGAGGTAGGTCATAATGGCTGCGTAGCCCACCATACCCAGAAACGCAACCAGCAGGAAGCCGCCAAACTTGGCGTTCCCCAGCAGATGGCGAACTCCTCTGCTGAACGATACGCTCAAACTGTCCACACGTATCTTGAGCTGGGTGAGGAGCAAGAAGAGGAGTAAGAAGCAAAAGGTGAAGCTGTAGAAAGACATGTTCAGTCCCCAGCGGCCCACCCAGTTGGCGACCAGCGGGCCTGCCAACGCCGGGCCCAGGGGGCCCAGCAAGCGCACCCTGCCGTACGCCGTTTTGCGAGTCCCCAGCATGGTCAGCACGGCGCTGTCGACGATGGGTATGATTGGGGCCAGGCAGACGGCAAAGAGAAAGACGGTGACCAGCAGCCCGGCGAATGTCTCCGCCTGGGTCATGGCCGCAACCGATAGCGCTGCCCCTCCGGTTGTCAGGAGGAGCACGGCTTTGTGTCTGCGTGTGGTGTCCGCCAGAGCCGACCACAGTGGCGCGGTGATCATACCCACGAACGGCAGCAATCCGGTCAGGATCCCCACCTGCGTCCCGGTCATTCCCCGGTGTTGGAAGTGCATAGCGAAATATGGCATCAGTGATGCCATCCCTGCGAAGAAAAGGAAATAGAAAAGTCTGGCTGTGAGCATTTGAGTTATCTTGTTATTGAAGCGGATAATCCGGAGCGCCTCCTCCTTGGCGCTCAACGTTTGCGCTTGGGACGGCCCAGTCGCTTGGCGAGGTCTCGGATAGAGGGATTGTCCAACACCGTCCCATCCGGAAGGACAAGGGTGGGAATGACCCAGTCCTCACCTCGCAGTGCCAACAAAGCGGCCCGCGCATCCGGCTCCTCGTCGATGTCGCGGTAAGTATAGCCGACATCGTGCCGGTCGAAGTAGGCTCTGGCCATCGCCACATCCGGACACCAGGCAGCGCCATACATAATGATCTCAGAAGACGTCGTATCCATCACTTCATTCTCCTCGTCGATTGTCACACGTCGCAAGACTCACCAGTGGTATCGAGCCGCCAAGCAACTTAGCATAGTTCTTGGTGGCTTGGGCGACTGTGCAGCTCGATCAGTCGTTATCCTGATCTCCGAAGACCTCGGCCAACGCAAATGCCGCCGGCTTCGGATTTCCTTCGAAGTCTATGACTGATGTGTTGGCTGTGCAAGGGAAGCTGTCGTGGCCCATCCAGACGATGAACCCGCCGCACTTCGGGAAGCGTGCCTTGCAGGAGGCCGCGGCAACGCGGAGCGCGTGCGCCTGCCGTTGTTGCCCCCAGGCCACGTATGCCTCCAGGCTCTCGGGCTCGTGGCCAACTTCGGCGATATACGTCGGCCACTCGATCCACCAGTAGGTACGTCGCCAGAGCGCGTTGTCGTAGGTGCCGGGGTAGGGGTCGATACCGCCGGCATAGCGCCGGATCAGGTCAGCCGAACTGGGCCCGGGACACCCGGTCTCGGAACGCAGTAGCGCATCGTCGCCGGCCCAATAGGTGTCCCAGTCGTGATCGCCGATGCCTGCTATGGTCCAGGGGCCGTGGACATCCCAGTGGAGACCCTTGCCGAACTCCTCGGGCCTGGCCGAGAAGCGCGGGCCGGACGCCGAGGTGGGCAGGAAGCGGTGGATGGCGTCCAGCTCTTGCACAACGTCGTTGACCGCCGCAAGCAAGGGATGTGCCAGGGTAAGCGGTCCTGAATCCGGGCCACGCTCGCCATCTCTGTCGTTCTGAAGCTCGTTGCCCCCGCTCCAAACCAGCGGGGAGACATGGTGGCTGCGACGCCGGATGTAGGAGCGGGCAATGGCTGTGTGGGCCGCGATGCTCTCTGGATCATCCGGTGCGTAGTTATCGAAGCCGGAGGAGGAGAGCGGGAACTCCTGCCAGACGAGCAACCCCAGGGCGTCACAGAGATCGTAGAAGAGCTGTTTTCCCAGAAAGGCGCCCCCCCACACGCGCAGGATCGTCACGTGCAGATCGCGATACAGCTCCAGGCGTTGGCGATAGGCATCTTCGTCGACATCGGCGAAGTTGGGACGGATCGGGGTCCAGTTGAAACCCTGGAGGAAGACAGGCCGGCCATTGACGACGCAGATCCAGGGATCCGCGTTGTCGGGTGCGCCCTCACAGGGCTGCCACGCGACGTGCTTGAAGCCCACGGGCCGTGTTACCGTATCCAGTTCGGCACCGGTTTCGTCCAGCAGCGTGGCCGACAGGTCGTACAACGGCTGGCTGCCGTATCC
>JAGHDT010000302.1 GCA_021159805.1 Anaerolineae bacterium | reverse complement strand
GGGTGTGGCAACGGCCGCCTGCCTGGCCGGGATGGAGGAATTCCGGGTCCGCTTGTACACTCCTGCTGGAAATCTTCAGGGCCTGATCGCTCACGTCATCGAGGGTCTTGAAGCACTCAGCACCGACGCACTCCCCACAGAGGCGCAGCGTTTCACGCATATCATCCAACGCATGCGCGAGGGTGACCCCGAACTCAGTCGCACGATCTACGTCAGCAGCTGGCCGCACGCACCGGGAGACACATCGCACACCCACGTGCTGAGCTTGGTCAGCATAGCGGATTTCTCAATCCGTCCGGAGATACACGCCCGCATCGAGCAGGCACTGGACACATGCACGGCGAGCTTCGGCGCGACCTATGATATCGACTACACCTTCAGCAACCCGCCGCTGCGCAACGATCGCGCCCTTGTCGACCAGATCATCCCGGCGATTGAGCAAGCGCTCGGGCCATCCGCAGTATTGAGGTTTCGGGCGCCCTATCCCTTCGCCCACGAGGATTTTGCACACTACGCAGAGAGGGTGCCCGCCGCATTCCTATGGTTGGGAACGCAGAATCTCGAGAAGGAGATCCCGAGCATACTCCACACCCCCGACTACGATGTTGATGAGGACGCGCTAATCACCGGAGTGACTGCGATGGCCGCCGTGGTCAGGCGGCTGATGGAGACTCGTTAGCCGACTCAAATGCAGCCACAGCCTCCGGATGATGGTCAATCCCGGCACGGATGCGCTCACGAAGCGCGCCTTTCTCCTCAGGCGGAAGGAAACTCGCCTCCACCGAATGGCGCAACGCCCGGTATATATGACGCTTGGCCAGGCCGATCTGCCGGACGGACACTACCACCTCATCGGTCAGGGTCGTATCGCTGACACTGGGATCGTCGGTGTTCAAGGTGACCTTTAGCCCCAGATTCACAAGATCAGCCAGTGGGTGCTGGCTGATCTCACGTACAACCCCCGTGTGCAGGTTGCTGGTAGGACAGACCTCAAGAACGATGTTCTGTTTGCGCACCATGCGAACCACAGTTGAGTCCTCAACCACCCGCACACCGTGCCCGATACGATGAGGATGCAGGCTACTGACAGCACTCTGCACACTGGGCGCGCCCATCGCCTCGCCGGCGTGGACAGTCGCATACAGGCCGGCCTCAATCGCACGGGCAAACGGCGCGGCAAATCGCTGAGGTGGAAAGTCCACCTCGTTGCCGGCCAGATCGATGCCGCGAACAAGCGGGCC
Source organism: Anaerolineae bacterium (assembly GCA_021159805.1). Taxonomy (GTDB): domain Bacteria; phylum Chloroflexota; class Anaerolineae; order B4-G1; family SLSP01; genus PWVB01. The sequence goes on along the minus strand of JAGHDT010000302.1, from coordinate 11,811 downwards.
GAAGTCCGCAATCGCCAGATCCACAATCTCGTCAGCGATGTCCAGACTCTTCTCCCGCGGAATCTGCAGGATCAGGCAGGTGCGAGTGCCGGTCTCCCGTTGCCCTTGATCCGCGGCAGCCATCACCCATGCCACCACGTCCTCCAAAGGAAAGCCCTGCAGCCTCGCCAACGCCAACGGATTGAAACGCAACTCGAGATAGACGACATTATCCTGGGCGGCGTCGGCGATCGCCTCACGTGTTATGCGCTGGATGGCCTCTTTGGAGGTATAGAAGCGACGCAACACCTGGAACTTCTCAAGAAAGCGTTGGAAATCCGGGGAGTCCTCAGTCATCTGGACGTACGGGCGCAAAGTGCTCGCGTCATAGCCTGGCAACTGAATACCATAGTCAGAGGCCAGTTCCAGCAGCGTCGCCAGCCGTAGCGTCCCCTCAAGATGACGATGAAGGTCAATCTTTGGCAAGCTGTGTGCCCAGAGCCACAGGGGGTCCGAGAAATGCTCTGTCTGGAGGTCGAACACACCTAACTTGCCCATAGCACGCTATCTCAGCACTTGTCCCGCATTGTGGCTGTCGGCTTCGCCCTTTGTGGATTCACATACCCGCTGGGACTCAACATGCCCCGAGCCGCTTCGTATTTTGGTAGGAGGACGTGGAAAACGCTGCCCGTCCCGAGCTCGCTCTCTGCCCACATCTTGCCGTTGTGTGCGACAACTGCGCGATTGGCCACCGCTAAGCCCAAGCCTAATCCACCAAACCGTCGCGTACTGGAGCCGTCGACCTGGTAGAAGGTTTCGAATATCTGTGTGAGGCGCGGCTGAGGGATGCCAACACCTTCGTCCTCAAAGACCAGATGCACATACGCCTGCTCAGAGGATGCTCGCACGCTGATACGGCCGCCGTCCGGGCTGAACTTGACTGAGTTGTCCAGGATATTGTAGCAAATCCGCCGGATCTTGTCGATGTCACCACTGAGATGGAGATCATCTCCGGCAACCTGGAAGTCCCACGCAATCGATGATCCCTCAGTTCGACGGGCAAAAACCTCAGCCACCTCTGAGAACAGAGCTTTGACCGAAATGCTCTGCTGAATCACAGAGGGCCGGTTGAGAGGAGTAAGAGCGACGATCTGCTCGACGATCCTCACAACTTCATCAACCTTGCGCACAACCACCTGGAGGCTCTGCCGCTGAGAGGGCAGCAATTCGTCCATCTGTCCCCCCATAACCAGCTCAAGATAACCCTTGATCAATGTCAGAGGCGTACGCAGCTCGTGGGAAACATTTTGGAGAATATGATCCTTCAGCTCTGTGAGTTCTTGCAGACGATCATAGGCCTCGCGCAACTGCTCAGACGTATAGTCCTGGTTATCCCAACGCTCTTGTACGATGAGAATCGCCAGAAGGTGAGAAATCGTCACCAGGATCTCCATGTCCAGACCGTCAAGAGCCGCCGGATGCGAGCTGAAAAGGTCGAGGACCCCAATGCGTCGATCTTGATACCGCAGAGGAATCGCGGCCTCGGTGCGGGCACCACTGGGGGCCCAGGGCGGAATGGAGAGCTCATGACAGGCAGTAAGATCATCAGACACCATAGGCTGCTGACACCGCCAGGCCTGCTGTGCGAGTCCTTCGGGAACCGGTGTTCCGGGCCGGGTAGTGCGACCGCCGTATTGTAGGCGTAACGTCAGGGGCCGTCCGGCGTAGACTGCCGCCAACTCCAGGTCAAACGTCTCCTGAATGCGCTGGATCGCCTGGCTGAACACCTGCTCCCCACGACCAGGCTGCGCCATCATCGCGCTCACCTCGCGCATCAAACCCACATGCGCCACGTACCGGCGACTCACTTGCTCTGCGAGAATGGCAGCCACACGATCGGCCGCACAGCGCACCAGGATATCGATAGCGTGCCGGCACGATGAGGAGAGGTCTGGAGCTTCTGCGAAGCCGAGGAGAACGGCGCCAAGGGGCGTTCCGCTTGGCGTCTCCGGCCCGGCCGGGGCCGGCATAGGAGAGGCCAGGACATGGGTGATGCCTGCGTCCCACTCAACACCGGCATCGGACAGCGAAGTGAGCAGAGGCTCTCCCGACGTCAGTACAGCGTCAACGATAGAATCATCGCGTGAGATCGGGAACAATGGCGCTTGTGCGCCATCGGCACGAAGAGCAATCTCGGCGAGAGACTGCGAGCGGCCCGTCACAAAGAGCACGATCTCAACCGCCGATACCGCTTCCACCCGGAGCAAGGCCTCAGCTACCACCCGCAAGAGCACATCGAGGTCGCTCAAGCCAGCCAATTGAGCCAGCACTTGGCTGAGCCTCGACAGGCAAGCCGCATCGCCTCTTCCACGGTCAGCTACCATCGAAACATCGATGTCCTTTGGCTGGGTCGTTCAGATCATCAACGGGATGTGCCCGAGTCTTTGTTCCGGTCGGATCGCCAGTGGCAGTCCTTGTACTTCTTGCCGCTGCCACACCAACAGGGATCATTACGACCAGGGCGCTTCGACGTCCTGGTCGGTTGTGGTGCAGTAGCGCTGGCCTGGCTGTTGCCCGCCTGGAATGAAAGCTGTCGCCTGCGCGATTGCGTGAACGGCGTCGATGCAGCCTGGCCACGCCCTCGCGGAACCGCGATTTGCGGGACCAGAAAAAGAGATCGGACAATCCCAGACTGGATCGAGGACAGCATCGCTTGGTACATCTCAAATGCCTCGCGTTGATAGGCAACGAGCGGATTCTGCTGCCCAACAGCCCGCAGGCCGATACCCTCGCGGAGCATATCCAAACCGGTCAGGTGCCGCACCCAGTGGTCATCAACCTGGCGCAGCATCAGCCGCCGATCACGGAACAACCGTTGCACGTCAACCACGGCCGCTTGCAGCTGTGCCTCCAGATTGTCGGGCAACCGGCGCAGCGGATAGTCGTACCACCTGGCATACGCCTCCGCCCCACCCGACGCGGTGATACGGGCCCTGACCGCGCGATAGAAGGGATCGCTCCCTTCAAAGATCGCCTTCACCGAAGTCTCCCGCTGCCGCAGGGTACGGTAGGTATCTGCGCCCAGACGTTGGTTCATCTGCTCATAAACATCTTCGGCCCACACGACGCACTGTGCGACAAGCTCCTCGGGCTCAAGCGCCTCTAGCTTGTCCGTGCCAAAGCCGCGTGGGATGGGCGCAAAGCGGCGCAGCTCCGCAAACAAGGCCTCAGGATTCGAGCTATCATCATCCGCGGCGGCACCATTCACCACCAACTGCACCTCAGCCTCAAACATCTCCATCAAGTCTTGATGAAGATCATCACGACCGAGGATCTTCTGCCGTTCCGCGTAGATAACCTCACGCTGCTTATTGACAACGTTATCGTACTCCAGAACATGCTTGCGTACATCGAAGTTATATCCCTCGACACGCTCCTGCACGGATTCAATCACCTTGCCAAGCATATTTGATTCAAGCGCCTCGGATTCAAGGCCGGCGCGATCCATCCACGGCTGCAGGCGCTCACCGCCAAACCGGCGCATCAACTCGTCCCCAAGCGAGATAAAGAACCGGCTTGAGCCAGGATCGCCTTGACGACCCGAGCGACCTCGCAGCTGATTGTCAATACGACGGGACTCGTGTCGCTCGGTGCCGATCACGTGCAGACCGCCGGCAGCATACACGCGCTCACGGTCCTCGCTGCACTGCCGCACTCTGTCACGCAGCACCTCGGCCCAGCGCTGCTCATAGGAGACCGTCGGGTCCTGACCCAAGCGCGCCACTTCAATCGCATCCTCCCAAGCCGTGGAGGGGATTGTCGTGAGATCCTCACCCTCCCGCCGTAGCTGATCCCGGGCCATACCCTCGGGATTCCCACCCAGCAGGATATCGACACCACGGCCAGCCATGTTGGTGGCAATCGTGACGGCGCCAGGCTGGCCGGCCTGAGCGATGATCAACGCCTCTCTCTCGTGATACTTCGCATTGAGCACGGCATGCGGCACCTTGTGGCGTTTGAGTTGCTTGGACAAACGCTCCGACGTCGCGATCGCGGTCGTACCGACCAAGACAGGCCGACCGGCCTTGTGCGTGCGTTCGATCTCATCGATAACGGCCCCAAACTTGGATGCCTCCGTTTTGTAGATCTGGTCAGGCATGTCCAGCCGCTGGTAGTAGCGCTGACCGTTCGGACCGTCATAGATCGTGACCCGGTAGTTGTCTTCCTCGCCCGCCACGCCACTGAAGGCCACCCCAGCCTCCGGCAGCCGCACGCGCCCCTCGGTCAAGTCTCCGAACTTCGCGCGGTATTCCACGTTGGTCGGCAACACGACGACTACGAGATCATAGATGCGGTGCAGCTCTTCTGCCTCAGTCGCCGCAGTACCGGTCATGCCGGCAAGCTTGCCGTACATGCGGAAGAAGTTCTGAAAGGTGATGGTCGCATACGTGAGCGACTCACGGCGCACCTCAACACCCTCTTTGGCTTCGATGGCCTGGTGCAAACCCTCCGAATAGCGCCGACCGAACATCAGACGACCGGTGAATTGGTCCACAATGATGATCTCACCATCGCGGATAACGTACTCTTTGTCGAGGGTGAAGAACTCCCTGGCGCGTAGCGCATTGTCCAGATAGGGCAACATCGCTGCATGTTCCGAATCGTAGATGCTCTGCCCCTCGGGGATGTTGACCATAGATTCTACCTTGGCCACACCCTCTTCTGTCATGATCACGATCTGGGCACGAGCATCTACCTCGTAGTCCGCATCGCGGTGCAGCAAAGGCGCCAGTTGTGCAAACCGGCCGTAGAGCTCGGACGATTCGTCAGCCGGACCGGAGATGATTAGCGGCGTTCGCGCCTCATCGATCAGAATGCTATCGACTTCATCTACGATGGCATAGACCAGCTCTCGCTGTGTACATCGCTCCAAGTCCACGACCATATTGTCGCGCAAGTAGTCAAAACCGAATTCGTTGTTGGTGCCGTAGGTGATATCCGTCAGGTAGGCATCACGTCGCGTGATGGGTCGCAGATGCTGGTAGCGATCATCATCCGAAGCATAGTCTGGATCGTAGAGGAAAGAAGCGTCATCCGGCCTGCCCGCGCCGGACTGGATCACACTCACCGAAACTCCGAGTGCGTGGTACACCGGGCCCATCCACTGCACGCCCACCTTCGCCAGATAGTCGTTAGGGGTGACAAGGTGCGCCCCCTGGCCCGTCAGGGCATTGAGATAGAGCGGCAGTGTCGCGACCAGCGTCTTGCCCTCACCCGTGCGCATCTCGGCCACCTTGCCCTGATGCAGGATCATGCCACCGATCAGCTGCACATCGTAGGCGCGCAACCCGATCGTACGGCGGGCTGCCTCACGCACGGCGGCAAAGGCTTCCGGCAGCAGATCGTCTAGCGGGGTATCAGAGGCCAGCCGTTCACGAAAAACCGAGGTCTTGGCACGTAATGCCTCATCCGAAAGCTCGCGGTACTCCGGCTCCAATTCAGTGATGGCCTCTGCAGTCTTCTGCAGGTGAGCGATCACACGATCATCGGGGTCACCGAATATTTTTTTTAGCAAACCACCTAGCATACAATTCTCCATGAAGGGCAAATCATCAACGAGATTATACCATATGCAGGGTGCCGGACAATTGCGCGAGAGGAATCGGAGCCTGCCACCATGGCCTGGCCCCCCGGCGAGGGGGGATCCGGGGGGCCACCAGCCAAGGAAAGGAGGAGAGGTGCGATGAACACAAACCATCACAGCCTCAACAACCATAATAATAATACATTTCCAGAACAACACTAGTGACGAATGACTATGACTCTTGTGACTTAGCTCAGTTTGCAGCACGGACGCACATAATACAGAGATCTCACACCACGATGATGCATTTAGGCGTGCGTTTCATCCACAGGTAATCTGTGCTACACTAAGATGGGCATTGAGTGTCAACTGATGCAGACTGTCAACTGACGCGGAGCGTCAGCGTGCACCCGGCCCTATGGAAGCCCTTACGAAGAGCATAAAGCGCAAGGAGGTCACACATGAACCCCATTTCGGATCCGCACGATGTAGACACTATGGCTTCTGCTGAGGCCGAGGCCACTGCGGCAGTTGAAGAGACTGCCGTCGCAGTTGAGGAGGCCGCTGCTGCTGCAGAGGAAGCGGCCGCTGAAGCAGTCGAAGAAGCCGCTGTGGAGATCGAGGCCGAGACCGTCAATATCTCGCAGGGCGGTGCGCAAAGCGTCAAGGCGGACAAAGTCATCGTTGAGCAAGGGGGTATCGGGCGGGCGCAGGCCCGGTTCATCGATGTGCAGAACGGTGGCATTGGTGTCGCTCAAGGGGAGAACATCACCCTGACGGATGGTGGCGTTGGCATCGTCGCAGCTAACAACGTGAAGATGTCGGATGCCGTCGCCCTCTTCGTTGCCGCCAACGAGATTGAAGGTGAGGATGTCACCATCATCTTTGATGTTCGCGCAGCCGTTGTCTTCGCCCTGATTCTGGGCGCAATCAGCAGCATTTTCAAACTACTCACCAGGGAGAAGGCCTAGCCAATCCCTGCATCAAAAAGGGGCAGCGCGTGATGCGCTGCCCCTTCGCCGTTCTGTAGAAAGTGCCGCACAGAGGCGGGCGCCCGTTAGGCCTGGGAAGCCTCCACAATCGAAGTAAAGGCCTGTGGCTCGTTGACGGCCAAGTCGGCCAGCACCTTGCGGTCCAGGGCGATATTGGCCAGCTTCAGGCTGTGGATCAAGCGGCTGTAGGTCGTGCCATTCTGTCGGGCGGCTGCATTGATGCGGATGATCCAAAGCCGTCGCAGATCGCGCTTCTTGTTACGCCGATCGCGATAGGCATAGACCATGGACTTCATCCACGCTTCATTGGCTCGCCGGAACAACTTATGGCGCGTCCCAAAAAAGCCCTGAGTCTTCTTGAGCAGCTTCTTATGGCGACGGCGTGTTACGGTACCACCTTTTACTCTCACAATTCACCTCAAATAACTAGGAGTTCTTCTTTAGATAAGGAGCCAGTTTGCTGATACGGCGCTCTATCCCCTTATTCACAACAACATGCATCTCACTGAGTTGAGCCTTCAACCGCCGCGACTTCTTGCGGCGAAAGTGACTCTTGCCCTGCTTGGTTTTCATCAACTTCCCTTTCCCGCCCTTCGAAATGTGGAAGCGCTTGGAAGTCGACTTATGGGTCTTGATCTTCGGCACGTTCTGTTCCTCCTACTGAGTCTTTTTGGGCGCGAGTATCATCAGCATCGTCCGCCCATCCATTTGGGGAGACTGCTCCACCGACGATATGTCGGAGAGCTCATCGGCAATTTCGTGCAAGTGTCCCATCGCGACCTCCGGGTACGTAATCTCTCGACCGCGGAAGCGCACGCGAACCCGCACTTTGTTGCCACCCTCAAGCCAGCGGCGCGCATTCTTCACCTTGTACATCGTATGATGATCGGTGGTTTTCGGGCGGATCCGAATCTCCTTGATCTCGACCTGCCTCTGCGCTTTGCGCGCTTCCCGTTCCTTCTTTGCCTGAGCATAGATGAACTTGCCGAGATCCATGACACGGGTTACAGGCGGAGCCGCATTGGGTGCAACCTCCACCAGATCCAGGCCTGCTTCTTCAGCTAAGCGCAACGCCTGAAACGTCGGCATAACGCCAAGATTGGTGCCCTCCGCATCAATGACGCGAACTTCCCGAGCTCGAATCTGCGTGTTCGCACGATACTGCTGCTTGTCGATGAAATCCTCCCTCACCTTGAATGGAGCGCAAATGCGACCGATACAGTCGCGGAGTTATCATAACATGGAAAGCAATAGTGTCAAATCTGAATCGCCCAATGATGCGATGATTTCATGGATCGGAACTCGACGTCGACGTAGCCGTGAGTGACGGTGTCGCGGATTGTATCGGTGTAGCCCCAATTGTGGGCGTCGACGTCGCATCCCCCACACTCTCTGTAGGTGTGGGCGTCAGCGTGTCCGTCGCGACAGGAGTGTCGGTCGGCTTTGGCGTGGGCGTCAGTGTCGGCGTGAGCGTGGGCGTGCCTGTCGATGTGGCCTCCGGCGTCGGCGTCGGCGTTGGGCCGATCACCCGCACCAACTGGCGGGCCTCGAACCGCGCCCCTTGCTTGTTGTAGGCCACGACGCGAAGCGTCGCGACGCCGGGCGTGAACTCAGCCGGAATCTGCCACACACCCAGCATCCCATCTCGCACTGGAGACAAGTGCGGCCCACTGACCCACTCCCAGCCTTGAGGATTACTACCAACGCCGTAGCCGATCTCATAGCGATCGAAATCGGCCATATCCACAGAGCCATAGATCTCAGCATAGCCGTAGACCTCGTCCCCGGAGGCGGGAGATGTAATCTTGACCTCCGGTGGCTGCTCGGCGCTGGTACACTCCGCCGTCGGGGCCTGCGCGATATTGCGCTCGGCAGCCCATTGTGCCAACCACGCTTGTCCCTGGGGATCCTGAACTCGGTCCAAGAAGACCACAGGCTTGCTCACAACGTTGTCACGGCAGTATGCGTTGGCTAACAGCCCGCTATTGACGTCGATCTCTGCTTCCTGGAGCCAGTCCTGATCCGCTCTCGGCGGCAGGTTGTCGACGGAGAACACCTCGACCCGTGTCTCCGCACAGGAGGGAGAGGGCTCGGTGCCGGATAGTACACAGATCTCGCGCTCGGTCACACCGGCCGGCCGGGGGAATCCGTGGACCGGCACCCCCTCGTGGGCACGAGCCATAAAGGCCTGCCAGATAGGAGCAGCACCCAGGGAACCCAGGACATCTGCCATAGGCGTGTTATCATTGTTGCCTACCCAGACACCTGCCGCAATGTCAGGCGTGTACCCGACGGTCCACGCATCGCGCGTGTCGTTGGTGGAGCCGGTCTTCGCGGCAACGGGGCGATCAGCTAACTCAAGCACACTGGGGCAGGAAAATACCAGACAGCGCGCCTTGGTGTCCGACAATATATGCGTGATCAGATAGGCGAGCTCGGGATCCACAACCTGTTCACCTCGCCGCCGGCGGTTGTCGATCAAGACATTGCCGCTCTGATCCTCAACCCACAGAATTGGCGTCGGCGGCATGCGCAATCCCCCATTCGACAGTGTGGCATAGGCACTCGTCAATTCCAAGGGCTTCATCTCGCCACCGCCGAGGGTGAGCGCCAAACCATACAGCGGACGGTTCTCATAGGGATAGTCCGGGCAGTTATCCTGAGGAGCCACCAGAGAGTCAGCACCAAGACGTCCCGCGATCTCAAGCAACCCATCCACCGTCACATACTCCAGGGTCTTGACTGCCGGCACATTCAGCGAATTCGCCAGAGCCGTCCGGACCGAAACCGGACCGCGGAATCGACCATCGTAGTTGACAGGCTCATACACATTACCAGCAGTGTCAGTGTAGGACACGGGCAAATCCCAGACGGTCGTCGCCGGTGTCCACCCTTCTTCAAAGGCCTTGAGATACGTGAGGGGTTTGATCGCCGAGCCTGGTTGGCGGCATCGCAGGATGACATTGACCTGCCCCCCCAACTCATTATCGTAGAAATCAGCGCTGCCAACCATGGCCAGAATATGGCCACTAGAAGGCTCAATTGCGACGAGCGCGCCATTGGTGACATTGCGATCAGCGAGCGCCACAACCCCACGTGCCACCTCTTCCTCGGCGATACGCTGCAAGCGTGGGTCCAGGGTCGTGTGAATCCGCAGCCCGCTGCCCGTGTAGAGCGCCTCCGCCCCAAGGGCTTTCTCAACCCATTGCGTCACGTAAACGACAAAGTGCGGTGCGGGAATACGGTCGGTGTAGATCGGCTTGAACTCGTAGGCGTCCATCTCCGCGGCCGCCGCCACAGCCTGATCAATCGTGATATAGCCATCCTCGACCATAAGCCCGAGAACCACCTTATGGCGCTTGAGCGCCGCCTCTCGGCCTCCGCGGAACGGGTCATAGACCGCCGGAGACTGCGGCAACCCCGCGAGGAAGGAGGCCTGGCTCAATGTGAGCTGTGCCGCGTTAGTGCCGAAGTAGGTGCGTGCGGCCGCATCCACGCCGTAGGCAAGATTGCCGTAGTTGTTGTTGTTGACATAAATCTCAAGGATGTCATCCTTACTGTAGCGGCGGGTCAACTCCGCCGCCAGGATAATCTCTTTGATCTTTCGCGACGCCGTCTGTTCGAACATAGCATCAGGGCCCAGTAGGATATTCCGGGCGACTTGCTGGGTGATCGTGCTTGCACCGGAGACGATCTCGCGCTCCTGCAACGCGTAGTAAACAGCACGGGCGATCGCGATGGGATCGAAGCCGCCGTGCTGGTAGAAATTGCGGTCCTCGGTCGCCACGGTGGCCAACTTTAGATGTGGCGAAATGTGGCCTATCGAGACGTAGGTGCGCTTGCCGGCTGTAGGATCAATGATCTCGTGCAGCAAGAGCCCATTGCGGTCATAGATCTGGCTGCTGGCGAAGTTGGGCTGCCGCTCGCGCAGCTCATCCGGGCTGGGAAGTTGCGCAGCCAAGTAAACATAGCCGATAGCTCCCGCCACGAGGCCCAAGAGGAAGAGTCCCACACCGGTCAGGGTCACACCCAGCAGGATCGAAGCCCACCGCGGACCTTTGTCCCGCTTGCGCGGTGAGCGTCTTGCCGGGGGCCTCCGGGGCGGTGATGGCGGCGGCGCAGGCGGCTGAACCGGTCTGATCGGCTGCGTGTCGGAGTCATCGGCAGCAACTATCCCGCGCCAGGTCGGCACCAGACGGGTCGGCTCTGCAGCCCGTGCCGGTGCTTGCGCACCGGGCTGCAGAGGAATGCGTTGCGTCGGCATCCACCGCGGGTTGGGGTCATCCTCGTGCAACGAGACCACAGGAATGGCAACTGTACGATCCTCGGAACTGGTGGTGGGCACATCCGGTAAGACAAACGTGCTTTCGTCCCCAGCGTCCGCAGCATCGTCTCCCTGATCCCGCGGGCGAAGATGCGCTGCCCGCGGGTGTAGGTCCGCTGCCTGCCACGGGTCACGTGGTCGCCCTGCGTCTGTGGCACCCTCCCCAGAGGAGAGACGACCGTCACGCATATGGCCTTCGCCGTCAGCCGGCCTCTTGCTGGATTTCGATGCCATAACTCACTCCGTCGTCAGTCTCTGAACTCCGTCAAGCGGCGACAAGAAAAACGTCGCTGTCCGTCAAGGACGGGCGAGGTGCGGTTCTTCCCCGCCGGCACGGCTGCATTCTACCGTCAACAGCGCTGAAAGCAACGGGACGGCACAGCTCACGCACGGTAAGCCCTTCGCCCCCGCGGGGCCTCTCTCTGACGAGGGGAAGGGACAGAGACATAGAATGCTATCCCAGGCTCTTTTCCATCAGATAGGTACCCATCCGGTGATGATGACCGCGCGTGTGTCGACGGCCAGAAGTAATGATCTCGGGTCACAGCAATCCGCAAGGCTGTCAAGCTGAGCAAGCCTCCATCGCGTGGGAACGTGAAGTATCTCAGCGTCGCAGTGCGCGAATTCTGCCTCCTGCACTTGCTGCGTGTCATTTGTGGCGATTTCCGCGGTGTTCCACAGCAACCCTATTGCCCACGAAGCTGAACCGAGTACACTCAGGAGTGTAGAGAAGCTACCGGGACAGAGATGTCCCCGAGTGTGGGAGGTGACCGGATGGCTCGCATCAGAGTCCCCAAGGAGCAGATTGCCGCGTTTTGCCGGGAGCGGCATATTCGGCGTTTGGCTGTATTCGGGTCTGCGCTACGATCGGATTTCCGGCCCGACAGCGACGTTGATATCCTCGTGGAGTTTGAACCGGATCATACCCCCGG
>JAGHDT010000365.1 GCA_021159805.1 Anaerolineae bacterium | reverse complement strand
CACCTGCTGCAGCTGAAGCCGGGACCTGGACAGGCGTCGCGATCTGTGTCACGGCCTCGACGCGCGCGCCGGAACCGCGCGCGATCTCGACCGGCGCCTCGGGTCGCGGCGCTGCAGCAGCAACGGAGCCGACCGCCACCACCGGCTGCGGAAGTGTGCTCACCGGGGCCCGAACGGCCGGTATGGGGTGATGGCCATTGCCGTTACCGTGTAAGTTGCCATTGCCGGCAACCGTCCCACCACCGGTCAAGGCGGCACCATAGTGCGTCTGCAGCAGGTCTACGAACGCCTGAGCATACGCTGACTGCTGGTCCAGGAACTGGCTGTGGACAGTCAGCGTCTGCGCCTGATGCTCGTGGAACTGCTCCACGCTGTGTGACAGACTCTGCAAGATCTGCAGCAGAACGTCGCTCTGCCCTGAGACGGGCGCATCGCCACTGAAAAGCGTGCTCTCTTCCTGCATCAGCTGAGCAAAGATGCTGGCGTAAGCAGCCTGATTGCTCAGATACTGCTGGTGCACCCTCAACGTCTCACTCTGATGATCATAGGACCTGGCCAGGCCACGCTCCAACCCATCCAGCACGCGATCATAATCCTGCACCACAACCACCGTGGATGGCACAGAACTGTCGCCCGCTGTCTCCGCGGCCGTCGCCTGCACCGCGTCCGCTGCCGGCAGCGTGTCAGCCGCAGTCGGAGTGTGACCATTCCCGCCCAGATGACTGGACTTGCTTCTATCCTCCGCCAGTGCGGCCTCGAAAGCCTGCTGCCGCCTCGCGTCTATGTAATTCGCCCCGTTCAGGGTAACCTTGAATGCCATTTTCATTCCTCCCGTAGCTGCTTCAGCCTTATGCTGTCTCACGCGCCGTGTCGGTCAAGACCACCCGCTCATACGGATCAACATTGTCCAAATTCAAACCGGCGACGCGCAGTTGCACGATAGCTTCACGGAATTGGCGATCGCTTGACTTGCTCCGGCTCGGATTCAACGCCACTGCGACGTAGGGTTTGTCCGCCAGGATATCCTCCACGAGACCCGTCGTGATCCGGCGCGGCCCGAACTCAACAAAGATGCGCCCCCCAGCCTCATAGATGGCCTCGATCTGTCGCTTGAAAAGGACTGGATGGAGGATGTGGTTGGACAACAGTGTTCTCACGACCTCAGGGTCATCCGGGTAAGGTTCCCCCGTCGTATTGGAGAAGACCACTACATCCGATTGGTGGAAGTTCGTGCGTGCCACAGCCTCGGCGAAGGGCGCCGACGCGTGGCCCACCAAGGGCGTGTGGAAGGCAGCCGAGACGGGCAGCACGGTGACCTTGAATCCCTTCGCGCTCAGCGCCTCGCTGGCCCGCGCAATCTCCACCGTCGGCCCGGCAAGCACCACCTGTGAGTTGGAGTTCAGGTTGGCGATGATCACGTTCTCGAACGCTGCGATCTCGCGTTCCACGTCGGCAGGTGCGCCCTGAACAGCAGCCATGCCACCAGCATCGAAATCCGGATCATCCGGGGGGCTCATCGCCTTGCCACGCGCTTTGACCAATCGCAGGAAATCATCGTCATCAAGCACGCCCCCGGCCCACAGTGCGGACAGCTCGCCAAAGCTGTGTCCGGCGGTGAAGCTCGGCTCGAATCCGGCCTGGTTGAGCAGTTTGAAGAGCCCAGCACTGCACACACCGATCGCGGCCTGGGCATAGTCCGTGGCCTGCAGCGCAACCGTCTGCGCTTTCTCGGTCTTTTCGTCAAAGGCCGGGGGCGGATAGACGATCGACGATAGAGCCGGAGACCCCTCCGCGATAAAGCGAGCATCCATACGACCGAACATCTCGCGCAACGGCGGGAAGTTAACGACCAGATCACGTCCCATGTTGAGGTACTGGGCACCTTGCCCGGGGAAGAGGGCGACGAGCCCTCCATCGGCCTCTACGCCCTGCCGGCGGTAGACGATGCCCTTGGGATGCGCCCAGCTCTCAACGTCCGGGCGCGCATGCATCATCGCAATTGCACCAGATAGAAGATCCCGCGCCTCATCCAGGGAATCCGCAACAAACCCCAACCGGGCATCGCTCTGCGGGGTGGCAGGCGCCTTGCTTGCCAAGGTGACCTCATCGTAGGCCGTGGCGGCGCCGTCACCGCTCAAGGCCGCCAACAGTATCTCTGAAGAGCGCAGAAGCGCTGCGGCGTCGCCCGCGTGGAGCAACACAGACTGCGCCACACTGCCTACACGGTAGGCGCCATCGTGGTCGGCGCTGTACTCCTCCAGCACCACGTGGTAATTGGTGCCGCCAAACCCGAACGCGCTGACGCCCGCTCGGCGCGGCACCCCACCCTCGGGCCGGATCCATGGGCGAGTCTCAGTGTTGATGTAGAAAGGCGTGGTCTCGAGTTCGAACTTGGGGTTGGGCCGGCTCACGTTCAACGTCGGTGGCAGCACCTTCTGGTCGAGGGCCAGTGCCGCCTTGATCATACCGGCGGCACCAGCCGCCGCCTTGGTGTGGCCGATCTGTGACTTTACGCTGCCCAGGGCAATATGCTGACCACGCCCGTTCTCCCGACCGAAGGCCTGCGCCAGCCCCTCGAACTCAGCCGGATCGCCGGCACGGGTGCCGGTCCCGTGAGCTTCGATTAGCCCCACGGAGAGCGGTGAGACACCGGCGTCCTCATAGGCCCTGCGTGTCGCCAGCGCCTGGCCCTCGGGCCGCGGCGCGTAGATGCTCTTGTAGCGACCGTCACCGGAGGCCCCGAGGCCGCGTATAATCGCATAGATGTGATCGCCATCTCGCTCAGCGTCCGCCAGACGCTTGAGCATCACCATACCGATCCCCTCGCCGACCATCATCCCGTCAGCATCGGCATCAAAGGGACGTGGTACCTCACCTGTTGAGAAGGCCGGCGTCTTGCTGAAACACATAAAGGTAAAAGGGGAATTATCCGTGTCGACGCCGCCCACAATCATCATATCGGCGCGGCCCTCAAGCAATTGGCTGACGGCGAGCGTGACCGCACTGAGGCTGCTGGCACACGCCGCATCCACCGTACAGTTAAGGCCCCCGAGGTCGAAGCGGTTGGCAACGCGACCGGCGATAACATTTCCCAGGAGACCAGGGAAGGCGTTCTCGTTCCACTCCGCATAGGCCAGCTTGATGTTGTCGACGATCTCGCTGACCTGCGCCTCCGGCAGCCCGTGGCTTCTCAGAACCTGCTCCCAGACCGGGTACTGCAGACGTGAGGTCAGGGGCGTGATCATCTTCAGACCACCGGCAACGCCCAACACCACGCCCACACGCGTCCGGTCGAAGTCCCGACCCTCGGGCTGAGCACCGTACCCGGCGTCCGCCAGCACATCCCGCGCGACCACCAGAGCCAACAGCTGGGAGACATCGGTCACTTCCAGGATGTTGGGGGGAATGCCGAACTCAATCGGGTTAAAGTCGATGTCGGGCAGAAAGCCACCGCGTTTGCAATAGACCTTGTCACGGGCAGTAGGGTCGGGGTCATAGTAATCATCGACCTTCCACCGCGAGGGAGGCACTTCCCTAATGCAGTCGATCTTGTTGAGGATGTTGTCCCAATACTCCACAACATCATGCGACTCAGCGAAAATACCGGCTGCGCCGATGATGGCAATAGGTGTGGTCCTCAGTCCATACACCTCCTGTGGTTCACGATGGCTATTCACGTAACACTTCCT
>JAGHDT010000489.1 GCA_021159805.1 Anaerolineae bacterium | reverse complement strand
TCGCCGGCCAGTCCATCAGCGAGCTCGCCGTACCCGGTTCATAGGAGTGGCCTTCCCAAAACCGGGGGTCCTTCGCTGGGGACTCTACGACCTGCTGCACTACAAGTCCGGCATCCGCTATCGGGTTCACGAGATCTGCGAGTGTCCAGTTGAACTCAAAGGTGCCCTCGTCATCGGTGTAGGGGCCGGTATCCCAATACGACTTGGCCATTCTCAGCGGCTGTACCTGATCCTGCCAGGGCCGCTGAAATGGATGGATGTCGTAGAAGATGTAGACCCCGCCGGGTTTCAACACCCGTTGCACCGCCGCAAAGACGCGTGCGGGCTGCGAGATCCACACGAAGAAGCCGTTCGTCGAGCAGACCAGGTCATAGGCGTTGTCCGGCAAGGGGGCCAGCTCGGCTGCATCGGCTCTCGCGAAGTCAATGTCGAGGCCAAGCTGCCCAGCTCGGCCCTCAGCGATGTCCAGTTGGCGCTGCGAGATATCGGTAGAGGTGACCTGGGCGCCCAGCCCCGCTAGTGCGAAGGCGGCGTAGTTGTCGCCGCTGCCGATGACGCAGACTTCCTTCCCCGCCAGGTCGGCGCAACACGACCGGATCAGCGTGAGTGCGCCACCCTCGAAGGCCAGTTCCGGTTCCTGCGCGCACCTGCGCCATAGCCCATCGCGGTCCCTTAGCTCCTTCCAGCCTGCAGCCTGGGAGTCCCAGTATCGTCGATTTGCTTCATGCGTATCTGTCACGCCACTATCATCCGGGTCAGGCGCAGGATCACAGGCTCCATCGTTGCGGCATCGGTCTCACAGCGAATCCGCTGCCCCTCGGCGCTGAATGTGACCGGCTCCCATACGCCTGCCATAGAGAGGTGCTCAATCGCCTTCACAGGGGTGCCCGGTAGTTGGAGGCTGACCTGCTCCACCGTGTCGGGGTTCAGATCCAGGAGGCAGAGATACTCACGCCCTTTGACCGTGGTGTCCTTGCCGTGGAGTGCGTAGATGTCGAGATCGGTCTCCACCACCACGGGGGGGCGGCCATTGGTCAGCCAGGTCAGCGTCTCCAGGAGCTGTCTCTTGCGCTTGCTGTTGAAGAAGATCCAATCCAGCGGGGCCTGCATGGAGAGCCCATAGACGGCGACACGCCCGCCAAGGTCATTTTGATACCAGGTCAGCCCCGGCCCGACCTCAGTGAAGCTGCCTTTGGACCCGGTGACGAAGCTGGAGACGACGCGTGTCTCGGGATCGGTCGGCTCCAGGTGGTAGCGACCACCGCCGGTCATGCTGACCGAGAGTTCACGCTCGCGCGTCGATTCGGGGATCACGTGCAGGAGTTCGGCTGAACAGGCGAAGGGCGCGCTATCGACCCTCACACCGAGGTGCTCGCCAAAGCCTCGCCGGTCCAGGTGCCATGCCGCTTCGCCATCAAGCAGGAGCGAACCGGACAGGAAGTCGTGCAGTTCCTCATCGCTGAATGCCCACGGCGCGGTGCGGCAGAGGGCGCGCGGCACACCCGGTCCGCGTGCGTCTGCCGGCTCCCTGCCGTCGGAGACGGTGAAAGGGATGCCAAGCCTGCCAAAGAGACGCCATCCCCAATCGTCGGATAGGAAGTCCAGCGACTTCTCCTCCTCCCAGGGCTTGCGGAGGACCTCCTCGGGCCTACCCAGTACCTGTGGGCCGAGCCATGCTACGCTGTCCCGGATCACGGCCACCTCGCTGAGGAACGGACGCACTCGACCCAGCATCGCACGGTAGGGGGCTGTCGCCTCCCAGTCGTCTGCATCGGTCTTCGGGAACCAATACTTGGCCCCCTGGCAGCCCACCAGCGTGGTGGCGGTGACGTGTGCCAGATGGGACTTCACGGAGAGACTATAGCGGTTGTGGGGGCAGGTATCGGCCTCGGTCAGAATGATCGTGTCTGCCGAGAACTGCGCGATCTCGTGCTGCGTTCGGGTCACGCGTTCCGGGAAGCCCTTGTGCCCATTCTCCAGATAGAAGGCGTTGTGGATGCGCACCAGCGGGCGATGGTTGCCGGCCAGGGTCTTGGCGATGGCCGGTGCCATATGTACTTCTGAGGCTACGCAGCAGAGGGAGCCGGGTATCGAAGGGTCGACGGCGTCAATCGCATTGCGGATGATGCGGGCGAGTTCGCAGAGACTCTGTTCTTTCAGTGCTTCCCATTGCTCGCGCAGCGCGCCACTGTCCTTTGCCCCAAGGCGTGTCACTAGCTCTTCGCGGGTCAGCTCAACGCCCAGCATCTGGGAGAAGCGCTCAAGATGCAGCGGGCACATACAGCCCTTGTGGGCCGGGTCGTGATAGGCGATGCGGAAATCGTCGTCGATCATGAAGAACGCGGGCGCCTGTTGGGCCAACGTGGTGATCAACTCCGTGGCGTAGGCCTGGAAGTCTCTATCCAGCGGACAGAAGCTCTCGCGGCACGCGACACCATCCGCGCCGACGATGGTCTGGAAGGGGACGTCGCCCGCAATCCGGCCGCGGTCACCGTGGCCGATCAATGCCTGTATGAGAATCCCCACCTGCGCCGCGGTCTCCTTCAGGCCGTCTTGTAGCAGCGAGAAACGGCGGACCCACTCCCTAAGACGGAGAGAGAGCGGCTTCTCGTTGGGGACCGCTGTGACCATTAGAGCCACGGCGCGAGCGCCGGTTTCGGTGATCAGGCCCTTGATGCGCTCGATGGAAGCCGGTTCGTCGCCGGGCTCTACGTCGACGATGTAGATGTCATGCATGGGACGTCTCCCGTTCCTTGTCGGTGATCGGCCGGGGTTCGTGTTAGTGCCCTCGCCGTGCCCACAAACTTCGCGTCTCAGCGTCTGTTATCTGCAGCAAGCTCCATGTTGGTGTAGGGCGCGTTTTGGTTTGGGGACGAGACACTGCAGGGGCGAGGCATTCCGGCAACCGTTAGGTATACTGATGGTGATTCTGTGTCCGATTCAAGGTGCTTGATCAGTAGCCTGACGAGGAATGCCTCGCCCCTACTTATGCTTCAGCCACTGCTTTTGCGATAGCGTCAAGCGTGCCCTGGCGACCCAACGCGATCGGATCCAGTCTGGTCAGATCGAATGGCCAGGTGTCCAGCAGCGAGAGGCCGAAACGGTAGCAGGATTCGTAGAAGTCAATGACCTTGGTGTCGGTGTCCACGCCGTGCTCTCTTCCGTAAGGGGTGCGGGTCATCGCTGTGAAGAATATGGCTCTGAAAGCCTCCCCTCTGCTTTCCGCGATCCGCGCGATTCTCTCCCGCCAGTTGGGATGCTGCAGGTAGAACAGATGGGGGGAGCAATAGCTGATGGCGTCGACGAACCTCCGGTAGTACGCCCGGCAGTCATCTTCGGTACCCAACATCTTGAGCATGTTGCGAATGACCAACTGGAACGGATATCCCTCCATCACGACGCACAGATCTTGGCTGAGGATCCTGTTGACGAGTCGGTACGTTCTTTCCAGGATTCTGACCGTGAATTTGGCGGAGCCGTAGGGTTCCTCGATGACCTCATTCTCCACAGCGCCATCTCCCCAGGTCCAGAAGGCGTTCAGTGGGTTGTCGTATTGGTTGTAGAACTCTACCTTCGAGGTGCACCAATCAATGCCGGCGGATTTGAGCCCATCGACCGTCGTGGTCCTTCCAGCACCGGGAAGTCCTTCAATGAGAATCAGTCTCGTCTTCATGATCCCTCCTGACTAAACTGCCTGCGTGGGCTATCGCATCTGAGGTTAGAATACATCGCCGAAGCAATCAGATCATCTGACTATCAATATATCCGATTACCAGATGGGATTCAAGATGCGCGACGGCGGCGTGGTTTTTCTCTCGGAGATCCCACGCTATGTTTTCAATACCCATTGGTTGTTCGCGCCGCACCGGTGTGAGCCTGATCTCGCACCACCACCGGCAGATATGCGTGCCACAGCCGGTCTACGACGTGGACGTAGCGGGGCTTCACTGCCAGATCCTCGTCCCCGGCAGCACCGGCGGTCAGTGTCACGGTATAGGTGCCGGTCTGCGTGTAGACGTGGAGGGGATGCTGCAGTGTGCTGGTGATGCCGTCACCGAAGGCCCAGGCCCACCGGTCGGCGAGCGGGCCGCTGGAACGGTCGGTGAAGGTGACGGTCAGCGGCGGTGTGCCCAGGATGGGATGCGCGCTGAAGTCGGCCACCAGCGGCGGCGGCGTGACCGTGATGGCATTGGTGTGCGTCACTGTGTCACTGCCGGTGGGGCCACTCACGGCCAGGGTGACGGTGTAAGCGCCGGTGTCAGTGTAGACATGGGTAGGGTGTTGGAGCGTGGTCGTGAGCCCATCGCTGAAATCCCACAGCCAACTGTCGACCAGCGAGGCAGAGGTGTCGGTGAAGGTCACGGTGAGCGGGACGGTGCCGCTGTTCGGCGCGAGTGTGAAGCTCGCGGTGGGCACGCGCGCGATCGTGAAGGGGCTGTCGCTGTCGTCGAAGACCACAGGATCGGTCACGTCGGTGATGCGCACGGTGTAGTCAGCCCGTGAGGGTAGGCTGGTGCCGGTGCCCCACCAGAACAGACCGTCGCTCTGGGTTGACGTCACGATGTTCGAGTGGAAGGTGCCGCCGGCGTAGAGATCTACGGCGACATCACCTTCCAGGTTGTCCTGCCACGTGATGGGCACGAGCGCGGGCGGGCGCCAGACCCCACCGCCGTTGGGGTGCGTCACGGTGATGGCCCTCGATATGCCGACGTCGAAGTGGGTCGCGTAGGTCCCCCCTTCAAAGTCCACCTCGAATGACCAGGTGCCGACGGGCGGCGGGCCGTCGCCGTCGAGTTTCTTCGCCCAGTACCAGCAGGAGGCCGAGTAGTGCTCGCGTGTGCTGGCGTGGGCCCACGTCCGGTAGAGGGATCCGTCGGGTTTGAGTATGCGGTAGGTGCTGGTCTGTCCCGCGAGTTGGTCGCGGTAGGTCGTGACGAAATAGACGGTGTCGGTGGGCTCAAAGCTGTCCTTGATGTTGGTCACCTCCTGCTCCGGGCAGGGAGGGCGGTACG
>JAGHDT010000480.1 GCA_021159805.1 Anaerolineae bacterium | reverse complement strand
GGTACCGCGACTTCGACACGGTAATCGTCGATGAGGTGAGCAAGGCGACGCCGCCAGAGCTGCTCCTGCCGATGCTCAAGGGCGGAAAGGTCATCCTGGTCGGCGACAGCCGCCAGCTCCCGCCGATGGTTGGCCCTGCTGCCCTGCAGGACCTGGCCGAATCGTTGGGGGTCGGGGCGCGGGATCTCGCGCATCTGGAGCGCTCGCTGTTCCGGGATCTCTTTGAGCGATCACCGGTGCAGCTCAAGTCGTGGTTGACCGATCAGTATCGTATGCACCCGCAGATCATGGACGCGATCAACCAGTTCTACAACGAGAAGCTTGTTTGCCGGATCGAGTCGCCGGATACCAGCCGCGCGCATCACCTGGAACCGCTGATCCCCGCGTCGACACATATCGCCTGGATCCCCACGCCGTGGTCCAAGGCCTTCTATGAGAGCCGTGTGGGCACCAGCCGGCGCAACGACAAGGAAGTCGAGATCATCGGCAATCTTGTCGAGGGTATTGACGAGCTCTGGGGTCAGGGGCCGGAAGATCGCTTGCCCAAGGAGATCGGCGTCATCACCTTCTATGCGGCCCAGGAGCGAGCGTTGCGGGGCCGTCTGCTGGACAGGTCCGGGGAGCAGCAGTATGAGCATCTTGATGTGCGTCTGGGCACCGTCGACCGTTTCCAGGGGATGGAGAAGCCGGTGATCATCGTGAGTCTGGTGTGTAACAACCCGCGGCGTGACATCGGGTTTGCCAGGGCATTGGAGCGTATCAATGTGGCCTTCTCGCGGGCGCAGGAGTTGCTGGTGATCGTCGGTAGCCGTGAGCTGTTCAGCCGGCAGGCAGCCGCTGCGCGCGCCACCGAGCGTTACAGCAGGGTGGCCGAGGTGGTTAGTCGGAGTGGAGGCGATCTGAATGTCTCAGACTTCATCACACGTTGATCCTCGCCTCACAGACCTGGCCAGGGAGATTGAGGCAGCAGAAACCGGGCTCCGGGTCATCTCCGGCAGCGTCTACACGGTGCCCTATGCGGATGTCCATGCCATTGTCGAGGTATTGGCGGATCGCCAGTTCAACATCCTGGAGGAGTTTATCCTGCGTGCCGCGCACGAACTGAACCCGCGGCCGACGCTGGGTGGGCTGGCGGCGATGCTGGGCCTGGACTCTCTCTTTGTGGAGGCGTCGTGGCGGAAACTGGACGCGATGCAGGCCGTTGCATTGGGTGGGGGAGAGACGCTGACCCTGACCGACCGCGGCCGTCAGTTCTATCTGCAGGGGCAACTACCGCCGATCTCGCTTGAGGAAGAGCTCGACCTCCGCTATTGGTTCGTCTCCGACAACCTTGTCCCTGCCGGCCGGATTCCCCGCAGCCCTGCCCCGGACGAGATCTTGCCCGGGTGCAGTCATGAGGATGAGGACGAACAGATGGCGACTCTCGCCCGGGTCATGACCGATGTGGAACGCGTCATCTCTGTCACTGTGGAAGCCGGACTGGGGCTACACCAGCCGGACGCGGGCAGGGAGATCCACGCCGTGCGCAACTGGCGTCTCCTGGCCACTGGCGTGGCGCCGGTGGGGCTGCTGATCGTTCAGGACAGCCAGGCGGCTGCCGGCCAGAAGGAGAACGTCGCCCTGCGCGTGGTTGACCTGGCATCAGGCCGGCGGGATTTCGCCGTTGAGATGGTGCTCCAGGGATGGGTGGACGCGGGGAAGGTGACCCTCCGCGATTTTGTACCGGTGGCGGAGGATCTCCCGCCGCTGCCTTCTGATGATGAGGTCGGTGAGACACGGATCAAACCGGCAGAAGCGCGTGCCGAGCTGCATCCGCATCAGCTGCCGGCGCTCCAAGAACAGAGTGCAGAGAAGAAGGTCACCGTGGTCGAACAGACATCACAGCCGCCCGGCGTGGACCCTCAAGGCGAAGACAGGCTCCGACCACGCCTGATGCAGGCGCTCAGGGACGCCCAACACACGGTCTTGGTTTCCTTGCCCTGGAGCAGCCTGGAGGTGATCGACGACGAATTCGTCAGCCTGCTGGAGACGCTGGCGGCGCGCAACGTGATTACTGTGGTTGGGTGGGGGACCGATCGGGCTGAGGATGCGCAGGAACGGCGTCCTCCCGCGCCTCTGGTGGAGCGGTTGCAGAGGATCACCGCGCCGCAGGGATACCCGGCAGTGATTGCGATCCGGGTAGGAGACCTGCACAGCACAGGCGTGCTCATCGATGGCCGCGTGCACGTGTCCGGGCCCGACAATAGGCTCTCCGACAGTGGCGCAACGACTGACTGGGTGACAGAGGCGGAGGCCGTGGGGCAAGCGATGGGCCGTTTCGAGACGCTCTTCGCCGGTGCTGCGGTGGACCTCTGGCAGGATCTCGTGGGCGAGTTGGTCGGTTCGGGTGCGGAAAACGCACCTGAGGGAGTGGTTCACGGTCTGGAGCAGTGCTGCGTCATGTGGGTTGCCGTGTGGCAGCATCAGACCGCGCTCCAACATATCCTCGATCTGGTGGGTGCGGCTCCCGCTGCGCTGCCAGTGGCGTTCCGGCTGATGGCAGTGACGCTGACGGCATTGCAGCGGCTCTCTGATGAGCTTCTTAGGGAAC
Source organism: Anaerolineae bacterium (assembly GCA_021159805.1). Taxonomy (GTDB): domain Bacteria; phylum Chloroflexota; class Anaerolineae; order B4-G1; family SLSP01; genus PWVB01. The sequence continues at coordinate 2,124 of JAGHDT010000480.1, read as the reverse complement.
AGGCGGATATCCAACTGCTGCGAGAGGCCGTCATCGACATTGACACGAGGTTCGGCGACGTGCCGGAAGAGCTGTATGCTGCTGACCGAGATCGTCTGGACGAGACCTGGCGCAGTTTGCGCCGCCGTCTGTCGACCTACTAGCGGGAGATTGTGAGGCGTCCCATCTGGACTTAAGGAGCCGTTCTGCACTGATAGAGCGTGAGGTGACCCGATATGAATGAGCAAGACGACCGTACCACTGCCCGAGACTATCCCAGCATCTTCAACGAAGCGATCGGCCCCGTGATGAGAGGGCCGTCCAGTTCGCACTGCGCGGCCGCGCTGCGGATCGGCAGATTGACCCGGGATCTGATGGACGGCGATCTGCGAGAGGTGCTTGTTGAATTCGACACGACCGGGTCGCTGGCGACGACGCACGAGAGCCAGGGCTCGGACATGGGACTATGCGGCGGCCTATTGGGCTGGGAGGCGACGGACGAGAGGCTGGTCACATCGATCCAGATTATCCGGGAAGCCGGGATCGTGGTGGAGACCCGGGTCACGGACCTTGGCGCAACGCATCCCAACACCTACAGGCTAACGCTCAAGAACGCGACGGAGATGCACCGCGTGACGGCGATCTCCACGGGTGGAGGGATGATCGAGATTGTCGAGATCGACGGAGCTCGGGTGTCGATGCGAGGCGACTATTATGAGACGCTGGTGTACACGGATACCGGCGGCGACCAGCTGGCCCGTGCCCTGAAAGAGCTCGCGGACGTCGACGCGGTCCTGTTCCATCAGGGTACGGGGATCCAGTTCATCGAGATCAAGGCACAACGGCACTTTGCACAGGACCTCCTTCTACAGGTTGAGCCAGAATGTGGGGTCCATCAAATCAGGAGGCTGTCGCCGGTGCTGCCGGTACTGTCCCGCAGAGACCTCAGCGTCCCGTTCATCACCTGCGCCGAAATGGTCGCCTACAACGCGGACAAAGAGCTCGACCTGTGGGAGCTAGCCCTCCACTATGAGAGTGCGAGGGGCGATCTCTCTCACGAGCAGGTTCTCCACAAGATGCAGGATCTGGTTCGCATCATGCAGAGCTCCATTCAGCAGGGCATCGAGGGCACGGAGTATGCGGACCGGATCCTGGGACCTCAGTCGGGTGCTTTCAAGACAGAGATGGCGGGCGGTCGACTGCTCGACGGCGGCATTCTGAATCAGATGATCCTCTCAATCACTGCCCTGATGGAGGTCAAGAGCGCGATGGGCGTGATCGTGGCCGCGCCGACGGCTGGCGCCTGCGGCGGGCTACCAGGGGCGTGCATCGGTGCGGCGAGCGCAATGGGTCTCTCGCCGGAAGAGATGGTCAGGGCGATGCTAGCTGCGGGTCTGATCGGCGTCTTCGTCGCCGCCGGGGCCACATTTGCTGCCGAGGTCGCCGGCTGCCAGGCCGAGTGCGGCGCCGGATCGGCCATGTCCGCCGCGGCGCTGGTCACACTGGCCCACGGGACGACGGAGCAGGCGGTGAGTGCGGCATCGATGGCGCTGCAGAACGTCCTGGGCCTGATCTGTGATCCGGTGGCTAACCGAGTCGAGGTGCCCTGCCTGGGCAGAAACGTGATGGCTGCTAGCAACGCGCTGGCCTGTGCCAATATGGCGTTGGCCGGATTTGACGCCGTCATTCCGCTGGACGAGGTGATTGAGACGATGCTCCGGGTCGGCAAGAGCTTGCCCAGTGCGCTGCGCTGCACAGCGCTGGGTGGGCTGTCGATCACCAAGACATCAAAAGAAATCGAAAAGAGATTGAGCCGACACACAGCCAAGGAGGCGGTTGAATGGAATTGTTGAGAGTGCTGAGCGATACACCGGGAGTGTCGGGGTTTGAGGAGCGAGTCCGCAAGATCGTCATAGCAGAATTGGAGCCGGTCTGTGACGAGGTGCAGGTCGACAGGATCGGCAATGTCATCGGCATCAAACGGGCTGCCGGCGCCGCAGAGGGCGCTGTCTTTCCGAAGGTGATGCTGGCTGCGCATATGGACGAGATCGGCTTCATGGTGAAACATATTGATCGAGAGGGCTTTGTCCGCTTTATGCCCATCGGCGGCTTTGATCCCAGGACGCTGATTGCCCAGAGAGTGAT
>JAGHDT010000139.1 GCA_021159805.1 Anaerolineae bacterium | reverse complement strand
TCCTTGAATCCCCCTCCCATCTCCTGTATAATAGAACCAATGACCTATTCCAGGAAGCTCCCCGCGGCAACCACTCCGCCGGCCGATGCTCCGCACCGACGTCACCGGCGTCCAGCTACCCGAAGACCAGGGCTGAGGGGGAGGCAAATTACGAAACAAACCCATTTGCGGACCCGCTCGCGGCAGCCGCCCTATCACCCTGCGCCCTGCACTGACGTCACCAGCGTCGAGCTAACAGAAGACCAAGGCTCAGGGAAAGGCAAATTACGAAACAAACCCATTTTTCAGAGCTGCCTGGTGCAGCTTCCGCACAGCCACTCGTGAACGGTGTCTCCACGTGTTCTGCCCCTTCGCAGCCCAACACGTGGAGGACCCCCAATACCCAGGACCGTCCTCGTTTGACAGACTCTGGCGGTACTCCTAGTATTCGTGACCATCCCCTTTCAGGGCGTGGCAGGGGCAAGAAGGTAATCCGCAAGCTGTGGGGAGATCTGGGCTATGGCTGAGATGACATCACGTGAACGGTGGCTGGCTGTACTAGACCATCAGGAACCCGATCGGGTGCCGATGGACTACTGGGGCAGGCCGGAGATCACGCGCAAGGTGATGGACTACCTGGGCGTCGCCGGTGTCGCTGCTATGGACGAGATCCTGCATATCGATCGGCCCATATCCGTGGGACCTGCTTACGTGGGTCCGCCCGTAGAGCCGGATGCCGACGAATACGGCTGCCGGTTCGAGATGGTAGACTACGGCACCGGTGCTTACCGCGAGTGTGTCTATCATCCCCTGGCGCAGTACGCCACAGTAGATGAGATCGCCGGAGACTACGTCTGACCAAGTGCAGACTGGTTCAACTACACGACTATCCCGCAACAGATCGCGGCGCATGCGGACCAGCCGATCCAGTTGGCTTTGGCCGGCGTTTATACGCAATACACCCGGCTGCGGGGCATAGAGCAGGCCTTTGTCGACTTCGCGCTCAACCACGATATCGTGCTCTACTGCATGGAACAGCTCTACGGCATGCACTACGAGAAGGCCCGCCGTGGGTTCGAGGCCGGGTGTGGCCGAATCGACATCGGTACGGTCTACAATGATCTGGGGAGCCAGCTTGATCTGCTCTGTTCTCCCACAACCGTGCGCAAGCGCTTTGTTCCGGGCATCCGGCAGCTTGCCGAGCTGGCACACGCGCACGGGGCCTTTATGTTCCTGCACAGTGACGGTGCCATCCGCAAGGCGATCCCCGATCTGATCGAGGCCGGCGTTGATATACTGAATCCGATCCAGTGGCGCTGTGCGGGGATGGAGCGGCAGAGACTGAAGCGCGACTTCGGTAAGCGGCTGGTCTTTCACGGTAGCGTCGACAACCAGCAGACCCTCGCTTACGGGACCGTCGAAGATGTACGCCAGGAAGTGCGCACCAACATCGAGGTGCTTGGGAAGGATGGTGGGGACATCGTGGCCCCTTGTCACGCCCTTCAGGCCGTCAGTCCGCCCGAGAACGTGGTTGCCATCTACGAAGCCGGGCATGAGGTCAGACGAACAGTTTAGGGATCGCAGGCGATCAAGGTGACCCCGATCGCTGTCGCGCAGCAGAGCTACTTCCGAAAAGCTCCCGCAATGTCATCCGGTACAACTCCGGCGGAGACGGGATGTACTCGGCCACTGCGGTATCTGGAATTGCGTTGCTTCAGCACCTTCACGCACTGCCAAACAGCTTCAGCACTGTCCCTCAGATACCGAGTTCCGCAATCAGATACTCTCTGAACCGGAGGTGTTCGCTGCTCCTTGGATCGACTATACTGCCCAAATAGAACAGCTCGTTCGTCGTTGGTGTCTCCCGATGCCAGACACTTGAGTCTAAATCCGGAATATTGACAACAGTCCAGAACTGGGTGAAGCCTACGGCCTTGGCCTTCTGGTGGCTCTTCTCTGCTTCCCCAAGTCGGTTGTGGATATTCGAGAAGTCGGTGCCGCCCTTGACCTCGATTGCCAGGCGGTTGCGCGGAGAGCCATCTGCCAGGACCTGCCGCAGGGCGATATCTGGGTCTGGTGCGAACTCAATGATGTACAGCCGTTGGGCAGCGCTCCGGATTTCGAGATGCGAGCTGTCCTCGCTTACCACGGATCCTGCCGCTATGGATCGTATTAGCGTGAAGACCAACCGCACGGCATCGGCCCCCAAACCCACGTTTCGCGACCCACGAAACTGCGGCCCCAGGGTCAGCAACGTCAACGAGTTAAGGAGCTGTTGAGACAGGCTCGGCAACCCGTTTACTAGCATCCACGCACTCTCGGCTAGACTATCGCACAGAGGACGCAGCAGCTCAGACGTAGCCGGCGTCAGCACGCCGGCCGCCTCCAAACGTCTGAAGCGTCCGAATGGGCTCACGTAGAACTGCTTCTGAGAGAATCCGAGGAGTAGACGATAGTAGCCCAGCAGCGCGGGATTCGACTGCAGCAGGTAGGGAACAGGGAAAACCAACTCGCCGCGCAGACCACTGCGGGCAACGAAGGCCAATCGATCGCGCCCAGCGACGCTAATGAGCTCCTGATCGAGCCTCCCGATGTCAAGACGGGCCACTTCATTCAGCAGAGCCGGCAGAAGGTAAGTCCTCTTGGCCCTCTCAAGACGACCGGAAAAGCTCAGTTGCAGCGTGGGGGGCAGCACGGGGAATGTCGCCACCTCAGACCTCCTCACCCATGATAATGCTGAATCCATAGCCTTGTGCAGCCAGCCGCCTCCGCGCTATCGCTATGTACTCCGGTTTCAGGTCGATCCCGACGAAGCTCCGCCCCATCATCGCGGCTACCAAGCCCGTAGTTCCAGAGCCAAAGAACGGATCCAGAACACAGTCACCCACGCGGGTGCTGACTGCGATGCACGGCGCCACAAGCTTCGTAGGATAGGTAGCGAAGTGAGCCTCGGACAGTGGTTCCGTGTTGATGCTCCATACAGTTCGTCGGTTCCGGGGCCTGCCATTCACGCCGCGTTCTCTGTTGGCCATGTAGTCATAGTAGTACTGCTCACTCTTGCTCAAGAGAAACAAGTTCTCGTGCGCACGCGTCGGACGGTCCTTAACGCTTTCCGGGTGGGCATTGGGTTTGTGCCGGATGATCTCACTTCTCAGATACCAGCCATCCGCCTGCAGAGCAAAGGCGAGACGCCACGGGACGCCAACAAGGTCCTTAGGTTTCAGACCGTCCGGAGTGGGAGGACGATAGGACATTGCTCTGGCGGGGTTCTTCCTGTCGGGTGCACGCCACCGCCGATTCCCACTGGTGTAGCTGTCGCCAATGTTGAGCCAAAAGGTACCATCATCTCGCAGAACACGACGCAGCTCGTGAAACACAGCGACAAGGTTGGTGATGTAGTCATCTACATCATCTTCCGCCCCGATCTGACCGGGATCGGCGTAATCGCGTAGGCCCCAGTACGGGGGCGAAGTGATGGCGGCTTGGGCGGAGCAGGACGGAAGCCCACCTAGCACATCGAGGGCATCGCCGCAATAGACCACTGACCTCTCGGAGATCTCAGAGAAGATCAGCGCAGGTTGCATCAAAGCTTCGTCTACCATAGTAATATGCTCCAATCACACCACAGCACAGACGACGACACTGACATTGTAGTGCAGAACGCCGTTGTGCCAACTCCTAACATCACACGACATGTTAGCAGTGCACTTCGGTCGCCGCATACCTTGTTTGGGGCCAAACGTATGCGAGCAGACATTGGAGCCTCAGCTGCTGCATTGGCGGTCGTGTGCCTAGATTCCTACGTTGGGAGCTTGTCTCGCTTCTGACAGAAATGGAATTTCGCGTCCAAAGAGATACTAGGCGATAGAGGTAATCATAGCGAAACGCTCCGCATTTCACAGCCGGCGTTCACACGATTGTTGAGCAGTAGCATTCGTCGGATACCTGCGTCATAGGTTTCTCTCCGCCCAGTCATTGAACCAGGTCATGTGCCAGTCAACAAACAGTCGTTGCCCTAAAGTGACCCCACATATCCTGGACCGCTAAGGGGCAAAGCAAGTAAGAGTTCCAGCCTAACAGACGAAGGTTACCGTGCCTTGAGGAACTTCACCAGGGCCTATGGCGTGCGCATGCCAATATTGACCTGATCGATGCACACCACTGCGCACCGGACAGGCATCTTATTCTGCCGTACAGACGATCCTGCGAACTCGAGAGTTCGCAGGATCGTCTTCCGTGGTGACTGCGCCACCAGCCGCAGTCCTGGTCGCCCCAGAAGACGTGCCACCGGCACGTCTGTACTGGGCTCTTGTTGACACACGTACGTCCTGTCACCAGGACGGCGCACTTCAGGCTCCGACGGAGCCGTCTGTCGTTGCGGAAGGCGTCGTAGCGGTGACCACCCGTCCACGATCCACTCCGGATACCCAGGCTGTCGCATTTGGCTACAGACACGTGTGGGCTGTCGTCCCAGACGGATCATAAGCACAGCCAGCTTTCCACGTGACCGAAGTGCGGGATCTCGTCCTGCGAGGATGTGGTAGTTCTGGGGCACAAGATTCCTCATGTTGACTCTCTGCAGCGCAAGTGACCTGCAGGACCCATTCGGAACGACAAGTCCGCTGCGTATGCACGGAGGCCGCAACAGCCCGACTGTGGATAGGCCCTCGGCGGCGGCCAAGCGTGGATCGTGACACCACCGATACGGTATTTATCGCCCCCGTTGCCGCAACTTCACGACTACCTTCTACAAGGGCCTTCCCCGAACTGCGATGGTCCCTGTTCGTCGCTAGGTGAGGCTTGTTTTCGAAGCAGACGTCATGCGCATCAGCATACCACGCAAGCACGAAAATGCGGCGAGCAGCGTCCGCCAGACAGCCGGGCGCGACAGCTTGTCCTCACAGGGGAACCCGGCCTACATGCACATCTCATGTAGATTGGCCCTCCCTCAACGGGGACAAGTTGTCTGAAGTGACCCCCCACATCATGGACCACAAAAGGGGCAGAATAAGTGAGAGCTCCATCTCAATGGACCAAGTGAACCACGGCCTGATCAAACACACGACACGGCATCGATACCCCACAAGGGTAGCACAGGTGGAGCAGATTCCACATCGGTATTTCTGGATTGCGTGTTGACAAATGAGATCGGCACACGTACCCGATTGGCAATGGAGGCCAGACTACGTTACTCCTGCTTCCCGAGCATGTACTCCGCCACCTGCTTGGCGTACCCAAGTTTCATGCGCTTCACAGCCAACGGAGCCCGAATCTCGCCCGGTATCTCCATGTTGAACAGTCCTGAGTATTCAATCTGGGACAGCCCTGCCATCACGTCATCCCAGTCAACGGTCCCTCTCCCGTACGGCATGAGATGCTGGTCGAATTCGCCCTCGTTGTCGGCAATGTGAAGTG
>JAGHDT010000160.1 GCA_021159805.1 Anaerolineae bacterium | reverse complement strand
GTGCAGGCTGCAAAGAGTCGCAAGTGTAGTCATCCTGAGCAGCTTGAGGAAGTACGCTCAGTCCTCCAGCCAGCCAGCGAGGGATCTTGTCCTGAGATGCGCAGACAGATCAGTGGCAGCGTGTCGTTCGTAGTAGACGTCATGTGCGTCAGCACGCTACGCGAACAGGAAATGTGACGCAAAGAAGGCCCTAAAGCCTGCAGCCAAGCCTTTAGGCCCGGGAGCAGAAGCTATTTTCGAAGGTGACGTCATGAGCATCAGCACACCACGCACGAATGAAAATGCAACGCGAAGAACGGCCCAAAGCCGCGATCGAGATTAGGTGAAGGGCTTTGGGCCGGCAGAACGCATCGCAGGAAGCTATTTTCGAAGTAGCGAGCTAAGCCAGCTACCCGCTCTACAAAGCGCCGAAGCGAGGGATCTTGCGCCGCAAGAAGGTATGCCATCAACGGCTGAAATCCCTCACTGTCGCAGTGTGCCGATCAGTTGCACACTTGACCCGTTCGGGATGACAGATAAGTTTGAAGCTTCGGGCAAGTGCGATTGCCCTGGGATTCTGATACATTGCAGCCTTCTGCGATTGCACTACAATGGCCCTTGTTAGGCCAAATTAAGGAGCAACTATGACATTCCCCGAACTATCTGATATCTGGCGACTGCAGCGGCTGACCCCACCCACGGGGCCTGTCGACGTTGTGTTGGACACCGACACCTACAACGAGGTCGATGACCAGTTCGCCGTCGTCTACGCATTGCTCTCGCCTGTGAAAATCAACCTCCAGGCACTCTACGCGGCGCCCTTCTTCAACACGAGGTCCTCCGGACCCGCAGACGGGATGGAGAAGAGCTATCAGGAGATCCACCGGCTCTTGGACCGGATGGATGTATCGCCGGAGGGGCTGGTCTTCCGGGGGTCCACGACGTACCTACTCGACCGAGACCATCCCTGCAAGAGCGACGCAGCGGAGGACTTGATCGCGAAGGCCATGGCCCGCAGCGAGGACGAAGCCCCCCTCTACGTCGCCTCGATCGGATGTATCACCAACGTCGCCTCCGCCATCCTGATGGAGCCGGAGATCATCAAGCGCATCGTGATTGTGTGGTTGGGTGGCCACGCCTTCCACTGGCCCAATACCAAAGAGTTCAACCTCTGGCAGGACCCGGAGGCAGCGCGCGTGGTCTTCGACTGCGGCGTGCCCCTCGTACAGATTCCGGTGATGGGCGTCTGCTCGCACCTGCACACAACGATCCCCGAGATCGAGCGCTATGTTCAGGGTCGCGGCGAGATCGGTGATTTCCTGGCCGAGACCGTCAAGGGATACCACAAGGATCACTACGCCTGGTCCAAGGTCATCTGGGATATCGCCACCATCGCCTATCTGCTTGACGAATCCTGGACACCGACGAACCTGGTCCACAGCCCGATCCTGACCGATCAGGGCACGTGGAGCTTTGACGCCAGCCGCCACCTGATCCGCAGCGCGGTGCACGTCAACCGTGACCCGATCTTCCGGGATCTCTTCGCCAAGCTGGAGAAACACAGCCAGGCATAGACGTTATGCAGGCACACGCGCGCAGAACGCCCCAAAGCCTTGGTCGAGACTAGGTGAAAGACTTTGGGCCAGCAGATCGCGACACCAAACGAGGACAAGACGCAATGACGGCATCACCACCAAGCAGATACAGCACGACGACCGCGTCCCCAGCAGTCGTCGCTCAGATTGCCGAGGATCTCCGGCGGACGGGCGTTCGTGAGGGAGGTGTGTTGCTGGTACACAGCTCCCTGAGCGCGATGGGGCATGTGCCCGGCGGCCCTGAGACAGTGATCCAGGGACTGCTTGAGGCGCTAGGGCCCGACGGGGCCCTGCTGATGCCCGGGCTGAGCTATGAGCACGTCACGCACAAGCAGCCCACCTTCGACATACGCCGCACGCCATCCAACGTCGGGGCCATCCCTGAAAGCTTCCGGCAGCGTGCCGGCACCCGTCGCAGTATGCATCCCACGCACTCGGTGTGCGCCGTGGGCAAACGGGCAGCAGAGCTACTCAACGGCCATGCTCAGGACAGCACACCCTGTGGCCCGAACTCCCCCTTCCACAGAGTGCCCACCGTCGGCGGCCAGATCCTGATGCTCGGTTGTGGGCTGCGGCCCAGCACGTCTATGCACGCCATCGAGGAAGTGGCCCAGCCACCCTATCTCTTCGGAGATTCCGTGACCTACACCCTCGTGGACACCGAAGGGAGATCCTACCAGAAGTCCTACAGGACTCACGGTTTCGACGTCTGGGTCCAGCGCTACGATCGCATTAGCCTGGTCCTGGATGCGCCGGCTATGCAACAAGGCCGCGTGCTCGAGGCAGAGGTTCATCTCCTGGAAGCTCGATCCCTGTGGAGCGCAGCCCTGCAAGCTCTCGAGAAAGATCCGTTGTTCTTCGTTGATCGGAAGACTCACACCTAGATTCTGTGTCCAACGAACGTCCTATGCACCAACTATCGGAGGAAAATGACCCTATGACAGATCCCGTTCGTATGGCAGTGATTGGCTGCGGCAATATGGGGCGCCATCATCTACGCAACATCCTCCAGCAGACCGACACCACGGAGATAGTGGTGCTCTGTGACCCCGCACCAGCAGCGATCAAGGAGAGCGCGAAGGTGTTCGCCGAAGCAGGACAGGCGCTGCCACCCAATGAGCCCGACCTGCAGAAGCTTCTGGCCGACTACGACGTCGATGCTGTGTTTATCATCACGCCCCACGCCCTGCACCACGATCAGGCGAAGGCCTGCCTGGAAGCGGGCGTGGATGTGCTGGTAGAGAAGCCTATGGTGATGAATGCGGCAGAGGCCCGCAGCCTCATCAAGGTCCGTGACGAGACCGGCAAGCTACTGGTCGTCGCCTTCAATGGCAGTCTGTCCCCAGAGATCCGGGAGTCTGTGCGTCTGCTGCGTTCCGGCGATCTCGGCAGGCTGCTCAGTATCAGCGCCACGATCTGGCAGAGCTGGGGGAAAGGAACCACGGGCACGTGGCGCCAGGTTCCCACGATCTCCGGCGGTGGCTTTTTGTTCGATACCGGCGCTCACATGCTCAATACAGTCGCCGAC
>JAGHDT010000062.1 GCA_021159805.1 Anaerolineae bacterium | reverse complement strand
CGACCATCGAGACGGCCTCATCGGCCACGATGACCTTGGGGTTGACGGTCAGCGCGCGCGCGACCGACACACGCTGTCGCTGTCCACCGCTCAGCTGGTGCGGGTACTTGGTGATGAACTCCTCCACCGGCCCCAGGCCGACTGTACCAAGAAGGGAGACGACCCGGTCCATCGCCTCAGCGCGGCTGTTGACAAACTTGTGATGCAACAGCGGTGCGCTCAGGATCTTGAAGACTGTGTGCGACGGGTTCAGCGAGGCGTAGGGGTCCTGATGGATGATCTGTACTTTCAAACGGTACGACTTGAAGCCATCGCCCTTCTTCCCGCCCTCTCCCCAAATCTCCTTGCCCGCGTAGCTGACCTGCCCTTCCGTCGGCTTGAGCAGACCGGCGACCATCTTGCCGGTTGTGGTCTTGCCGCAACCGCTCTCGCCAACCAGGCAGACGACTTCACCTTCTCGGATACCGAAGGAGACGCCATCTACAGCGGTAACGCGTTCTCTTCGGGACCCAAACCTGCGTACCAGGTTCTTCGCTTCGATCAGGTATTCGCTCATAGCGTATTCTTTCTGGTGGTGTGTGAGTGGTTCTTCGCCAGACTCTCGGTGTCCTGCTCTACGAGATCGTGGTGGAAACAGGCCACGGTGTGACCGATGCCAAGCACGGGTTCCAGTTTTGGCTCCTCGACTCTGCAGCGTTCTGTCGCGTAGGTGCAGCGTGGGTGGAACTTGCAGCCGGATGGCGGATCGATCAAGTCGGGCGGCGACCCTGGGATCGAGACCAGCTCCTCGAAATCGCCGGTGACGGTAGGAACGGCACGGATCAGCCCCAGCGTATAGGGGTGCGTGGGGTGATAGAAGATGTCGGCTACCGAGCCCAGCTCCACGATGTTGCCGGCGTACATCGTCGCGACGCGGTCTGCAAGCTCTGCTGCGGTGGCCAGGTCGTGGGAGATGAACATCATCGAGAATCCCAGTTCGGCTTTGAGCCGGCGTAGGAGGTCAATGATGGTGCGCTGCGTGAGGATGTCCAATGCAGTGGTCGGCTCATCCAGGATGAGTACCTGGGGGTCGAGCAGTAAACTCATGGCCAGCAGCACGCGCTGGCGCATGCCACCGCTCAATTCGTGGGGATAGGCGTTGATGACACGCTTGGGATCGAGCTGGACGTGCTCCAGCAGCCCAAGGGCGCGTTGGTGGGTCTCCTCTCTTGAGGTCACGCCGTGGGCTCTTGCCGTATCGTAAATCTGGTCCCGGATGCGCAGGACAGGGTTGAAGGCGTTGAGAGCGGACTGGAAAACCATGGCGCACTCACGCCAGCGGAAGCGGCGGAGTTCGCGGCTGTTGAGGGAGAGGATATCAAGTTCCTGTCCATCGCGCCGGTAGGTGATGGTGCCCTGGGTGATGGTGGCGGCCTTGACCAATAGGCGAATCAACGCCAGTGCGAGCGTGGTCTTGCCGCAACCGCTCTCACCGATGAGAGCGAGGCTTTCCTCCGGGCGGAGATCAAGGTTTACGCCACGGACAGCTTTGACCAATCCCCGCTCTACACTGTATTCCACCCAAAGATTTCGTATCGAGAGCGGCGGGGCTTGGTTCTGTTGGCTTGTTGAATTCATGGTCTGCATTGCCTTTACCCCGTGCGAAGTCGAGGATTGAAGATCTCTTCCAACGAACGGCTCATCCACACCACCGAAAGCTGGAACAACGCGATGGCAGCCACGGGTGCCATGATAAAGTAGACGCTGTCTTTGAAGAAGATGGCGCCCTGCGTCCAGGCCAGGTTGATCATGACGCCCCAGTTGCGGGACAGCGGTACCAGGCCCAGGAAGACCAGGCCTACTTGCGCATAGATCGCCGAGGTCATACCGAATGTGAAGCTGATGGCGATGTAGCTCATCATATTCGGCAGGATTTCCTGAAAGATAATGTGCGCCAATCCCAGATCCAGGGCTACCGCGGCCTCGACGTAATCCCGCTCTTTCAGCGAGAAGACCTGGGCGCGAATGGAGCGGTAAAGCCCGGCCCAAGAGAGGAAGGCGAGCAAGAGGGCTAGTGTCATCAGATTATCGAGCTTGATCAGCGTCGCGAGCACTGCCAACAATGGGAACCTGGGAATGGTCAACCAGACATCGGCCGCGGTGGTGAGGGTGGCGTCGAAACGCCCGCCGATCACGGCACTGAGCGCTCCCAGGGTGATGCCCACGAATGTTGAGAGGGCGCCGGTCAGCAGGGCCATCTGGATGATGTCCCGACCGCCGTGCACGATCTGAGACCAGATATCCTTGCCCTGACTATCTGTCCCGAGGATGTGCGCCCGTGAGGGCGTCTCGTAGATGGCGGTGATATCGGCTGACGTCTCCTCCGGAATCAGGAGTGGGCCCACGAGTGCCAGCAAGAGGAATCCCACAAACATCAGGAAACCCAGGAATCCCGTCTTGTTGCGGCTCATGAGTCTGAGAAATCTGCCGATGCTTCGCCCAAAGCCGGCAAGCCACTGGAGCGGCTTGGGGTGGGTGCTGCGTGTCAGTTCGGCCATGTGTTAGTCACCTCCAGCGACGCGGACACGGGGATCGAACCACCCGTAGACGAAGTCAGCCAACAGATTGGCTACAACGACCGAGATTGTGATGATCAGGAAAATCCCCTGCATAAGCGGGTAGTCGCGCGTGTTGAGAGATTCCAGAAGGCGGAAGCCTATGCCCTGATAGACGAAGATGCTCTCGATGAGGATAGAGCCACCGACGACAAAGCCGATGCTGATAAGAAGCTGAGTAACCAGGGGCAGCATGGCGTTGCGTCCGACGTAGGCCGTCGTGATCCGGCTCTCCGGGAGTCCACGCGCTCTTGCAACCGTCACATAGTCCTCACCCAGCGTACTCATTGTGCTGCTCTTCATTGAGAGTATCCAGGTACCGATGGTGGCCAGGACATATGTGGCGATGGGTAGTGAGGCGTGGTAAAAGATGTCCTTGATGAATTCAACGGTGAATCCAATCTGCACGCCGGGAGAATGTGAACCGCGCATCAGATGGATGGGGATCAGTTCCCAATAGACGCCCAGGAAGACCAACAGCACGATACCGATGATATAGCTGGGAATTGAGCTCAGCATAGAGGCCAGGCCCGAGAGGATGGCTTCCCACCACGCGTCTCGCTTGTAGGCCATAATCATTCCCAGAAAGACACCCAGGGTGAAGCTTATCAGCAGTCCGATGCCGACACTGAAGATCGTCCAAGGCAGGAATGCCTTGATGATATCCAGGACCGGTGTGCCGGGTGAGCGCAGTGAGGTGCCCAGGTTCCCGTGCAGTAGCTGCCCGAGATACTCCGTGTACTGCTGGAGAAGGGGCTGGTCCACGTCAAAGGCAAAGAGGGCACTAGCTTGGTCCCTGGCCTCAGAATATGTGAGACTATACTGCGTGATCAGCTCATTGATGTATACCTCGACCGGGTTCGACGGCATCAATCGGATGAGGACAAAGATCAATGATGTCACAAACCAGACCGTGAACACAGCTTTGATAATCTTCCTGACCAGATAGTTTGATCCGATGCGCCTGGCCCAATACCCGACGGATCTTCGTCCTGCGCGCGTCTGTGCGTCTGCTGTGATGGTGCTCAATCGGACCTCCTTTTCCGTGTGTTCCCGCCGGCGTAGTGCCCAGGCCACCCCGCGGGGTTGAGGGGGCGTGATGATGCTTCAACCACTGTGCTTTGCTCGTGCGTATCAAGTGTAGAGCAGATAGGGACGGCAAGCCTCCGCAAACTGGGTGAGATCGTCAGCCCAACTACTGACGAGATCGTTGACATCCGCCCCCGCGTTCAGTGCCTGCCGCACTTTGTCGGTGCCCATCAGGAGATCGAAGTGCCGATGGGCTCCTTCCCAACTGCCCTCGCGCCAGGCAAATTCCGACGGGTACAGCTCCCTGACGGTTGCGATCAGATGTAGGCCGACCGTAAGTGGGCGTGCGACCTTGCGATCCAAAAGGTGCACCTGGACTCCGTGACAAAGCTGGCCCTCAAACTTGCTGGGAGCAGACGGTACGAACTGGATTGGCCGGAACCTGACTCCCGCCGGCGCCAGCTCGTTCATGGACGCGGCAAGGGCATAGCCATCGATCCACGGCGCACCACAGATCTCAAAAGGCAGTGGCGTCCCGCGGCCCTCGGAGAGATTGGTCCCCTCCAGGAGGCACATACCGGGATATAGCGCCGTTGTCGACGTGTGCGGCATTGCCGGCGAGGTCGGTACCCACGGCAATCTCGTGTCATCAAACCACATTGAGCGATGCCAGTTCTTCATCTCGACCACTGTGAGATCAGCCCCAAGCTCCAGCTCCGTGTTCATATAGCACGCCAGCTCCCCGATGGTCAGTCCGTAGCGTATCGGAATCGGCACGACGCCCACGAAGGATACATAGTCCGGTTCCAGAATCGGTCCCTCTAGGATAACCCCGTTGATGGGATTCGGGCGGTCCAGGACAATCACAGGAGTCCTGGTCTGGGCTGCGCTTGCGATGACGTGGAACAGCGTGCTGATGAAAGTATAGAACCGCACGCCAACGTCCTGCATATCGAATAGCAGGACATCGATGCCCTGCAGAACGGCCTCGGAGGGTCTCTTCGCATCTCCGTATAGGCTGTAAACCGGCAGCCGGGTCTGTCTGTCCACGCCATTCAGGATGGCTGTGCCGTCAGCTACCGCGCCGCCGAAACCGTGTTCCGGACCGAAGAGCGCTGTGATCCGGACACCGGCTTGCTGTAGTGCGTCAACCGCGCTGCGTAAATTGTACCGCACTGCTGCCGGGTGGCTAATCAATCCCACTCGTTGATCCTTGAGCTGCTCTGGGTGATATTGAAGAAGTCGCTCCAGTCCAACTCTGACAGCCATGGTAGGGTCCTTACAGTGGATGTTCGGGAAGCTGGAAGACGCCCAACTCCTGGGTCAGGAGCATTGCTGCTGCTCCTCGAATGATACTGTCGTTGCCCAAACTGGCGAAGTCCACGTGCGTCTTTTCTGCAAGTGCGGCGAGTGTGCGCTTGGACACTTCTTCGCGTATCACGTCAAGCAAGAAGGGACCAAGGCAGGTCAGCAGTCCCGCGAGTCGGATCTGGCAGCCGCCCAGCGTGCCGATCACATTGGCAGCAGCGATTCCCAGCCCCTGCCCTGCGGCGCGCATAATCTGCCGCACGTCCACGTCGCCTGCGTGAAACATCTCGCACACTTTGTCAAAGGTGATCTCTTCTGGCCCGGATTCAAGGGGCGTACCCGGGCGATTCTGTGCGAGTTCTCTGACTTGTTGTACAATGGCCTCAGCCCCGGCGACAGTCTCCAGGCAGCCAAAATGCCCACAGCTGCAGAGCTTGCCGTTTTCCACGACGGTGACGTGGCCGATCTCTCCTGCACCGAGTGGGTTGCCGTGTAAGAGCTGACCGTTGAGCACGATTCCGGAACCGATCCCCCATCCGACACTGATCACGACGAGATTCTGGACACTGCCATTGTCACCGAACGTGTACTCACCCAGTGCCGCGACCTGGCAGTCGTTCGCCATATGAACCGGGATGCCGTAGCGATCCTCGAGTAGTCTGCGTAAGGGAACGTTCCGCCAGTCTTGGTTGACGGCTTGAACGATGACGCCGTTTACCGCGTCTATCAGGCCCGGCGTGCCCACGCCGATTCCCAGGATGGGGCGATCCGTTGCTGTTACCAGGGCATCCAACAGGTCGTAGACCAAGCTCAGTGCCAGGTCGCCGTCCATCTTGGATAGAGGGCGATGATCTCTGTGAATGATCTCACCCCGCAGGTCGGTAATGGCACCCCAGAAATCCCGGCGAGAAAGGTCGATGCAGATGAGGTGGTATGCGTCTCTGTCCACACTCACCAGTATTGGGGGTTTGCCGCCGGTCGACGGCCCGTGCCCAACCTCTATGACGAGCCCTTCTTCCATCAGGTCTGCGACCCTATCGGAGACCGTGGGGCGTGTCAACTGCGTCACGCGAGCGATCTCTGCGCGGCTGATCTCTTCGCCATGGTAGATCGTCTTGAGAACCAATCGCTGGTTCAGAATGCGTGTCTGCTCGCGCGTCGCTTTCTCGGTCACATTACCTCGTCGGTGCATGTGAAGTTAGATAGTAAGCTTTACTTACAAAGTATTATACACCGTGTACTTGGGTATGTCAATGACCTTTTCGTATGCCAACAATGTGTTTGGGAATATGGAGCCGATGAGTAGGGATGTGGGGTAGGACGGTATTGTTGCCGGTCTCTTCACTCTCATTATACAACAAGAAACGGCCACGCCTGAGTCTGTCCAGGGAGAGAGCAGGGCATACGCATCTGGCCAACTCCTGGGCAAGAGTTGTCATCCTGAACGTGTCACGCAGCTCTCGCCGTCATCCCGAGCGCAGTCGAGGGATCTCGCCCCCTCAATCGCACATGCCGCCGCGAAGCTCTAGATCCCTCGACTGTCACGCTTTCCCCTGTGTCTGCCGGTTCAGATGAGTACGCCCTGAGGGAGGGAGTGCGGATCCCCGTCCTGTGCAGACAAAGAAGTCTCAGTTTTGCATCAAGACGCGCATCCCTATGCCGATCCTTCGGCATGGGGATGCGCGTTTTCTTTGATTTGTTTGGAGTGCTCTCGGGGCGCGTCTAGCCGGCGTTGCTCTCCAGTGTGCGGATGATGTGGAGCGCCATCTCGTTCATCGGGGTGGGAACGCCATGCGTCCGACCCAGCTCCACAACCTTGCCGGCGAAGATCTCGACCTCGGTCCGGCGTCCGGCGTCGATGTCCTGGAGCATCGAGGTCTTGCCCTGCGGCGAGAGGGTCTGCAGAAAGGCGTCCCACGCTGCCAGGTCCTGCTCCTCCAGATGGATGCCCTCACATGCTGCCAGGGCGAGAACCTCACGCATCAGCCCGAACATCACAGTGCGGGCATCCGATGAGGTGTGGAAGAGGCCGTAAGGGGCACGCATCATCGCCGACGCCTGGTTGACGCCCACATTGATCATAAACTTCCACCAGAGGACCCGCAGCATAT
>JAGHDT010000343.1 GCA_021159805.1 Anaerolineae bacterium | reverse complement strand
TGCTGATCTCCCAGGCGCAGCGCCGCCTGGCCGAGTCGATGGTGGAGAAGATCACCTACGTCGAACTCACCGTGCATCCCAGTTTCACTGATATCTATATGGATGCGATGGTGCTGTAATACCTCACCCCGCGCCGTCAGAACGGCGTCCCCCTCTCCACCAAGTGGAGAGGGGGACGCCGTTCTGACGGCGCGGGGTGAGGTATTACAGCACCATCGCATCCATGTAGATATCAGTGAAGCTGGGATGCACGGTGAGTTCGACGTAGGTGATCTTCTCCACCATCGACTCGGCCAGGCGGCGCTGCGCCTGGGAGATCAGCATCTGCCGGGCGCCCGAGCCGGCAGCGTTGCCGACCTGCTTGAAGCGGTTGAGCGGGATCGGCGGGAACATGCCGATACGCATAGCGCTCTTCAGGTCCAGGTAGGTGCCGAAGGCACCGGCGACGATAAAGGCGCCCAGATCGTCATACGTCAGGCCGGCTTCGGCCAGCAGCACGTCGATCCCGGCGCGGATCGCGCCCTTGGCCAGCTGAATCTCGTTGACGTCCCGCCGCGTGACAAGGAGGTCGTGCCCGTTATGCGTCTCAGCCCTGTCCACCAGCACAAAGGCGCCACCGCCGTCCCACGGAATCACCCGCGGATGGTTCTTGTCCATACGGCCAGTATGCCCCACGACCTCGGCCGCGCGCAGTTCGGCCACAATATCCAGGATGCCCGAGCCGCAGATGCCCACGGCGGGGCGGTTGCCGATGGTCTGGACCTGGACGCCATCCGTGCCGATCTGCACGTACTCGACGGCGCCGGGGGCCGCGCGCATACCGGCGTGGATGTGCGCACCCTCAAAGGCCGGGCCCGAGGCACAGGAGCAGCTCAACAACTGCCCGTCCAGCGCCAGGCTGATCTCGGTGTTGGTGCCGATGTCCAGCACGATGGTCGGCTCTGTGACCTTATAAGCCTCCGTTGCCAGGAGCATCGAGATGTGGTCGGCGCCGACGTAGCCGGCGATGTTGGGCGGAAGGTAGACCTTGGCCCCGGCAGCGAGCTTCAGCCCTAGGTACTCGGCCTCGATGTCCAGGGCCTCGCTCACCGAGGCGACATAGGGTGCGGCGCCCAGCTGGGCCACCGGTAGCCCGGTGAAGAGGTGGTGGATGACGGTGTTGCCCACAACCACGGCGTCGACGACCTGCTCGCGGTCGATGCCGGCCTCAACGCACAGAGTCCCTACCAGATCGTTGACTCCCTCCACCACACGCTCCTGCAGGACCCGCCGCCCGTCGGCGTGATCGTTGGCATAGGCAATGCGGCTGACGACGTCCTCGCCGTAGGCGATCTGCGGATTCATCAGCCCGGCCTTCGCCAACGTGTGGCCCGTCATCAGATTCACCAGATAGCCCGCCATCTTGGTCGTGCCGATGTCCACGGCCAGGCCGACCACGGGCTGATCCCGGCGGATAGCGCCGACGACCTCGCGCCGCGGCTGGACCTTGGGGTGGCCGCCCGACCGCATGCGGTCGGCAGGCGCCCGACCGCATACGGTCGGCAGCCGCCTCAGTGCCAGGCGCAGCGACCAGTCATGGTCGCGCAGCACCGTCGACAGCGAGCGCAGCACAGGCGGGCCAAAGAAGGGCCGGTCCACGCCCTGGTCCGCCAATGCCGCGGTCAGGCGCACGGTGTCCGAGCGCAGATCGTGCAGGGTCGGCGGCACCAGATCGACGTCCAGGATCTCGATCACCGGGTCAGGTGCGATCTTGGTCTCCTGCCCCTCGATCTGCAGGCGCTGCGGCGTGCTCAACGACCCGGGCGGGATATTGATCTTGACATCGCCCAATGGGACCGCCTGGCACGCCAGGCGATATCCGGCCGCCAGCTCTGTCTCAGTGAAGAATCGCAGCTCGGCAGCGGTCGATTCGCTGAGCTTGCCCTCAATACACTGCACACGGCACTTGCCACAGGTCCCTGCTCCGCCGCAGACCGCGGCAATCTCCACGCCGGCACTCTGTGCCGCGCCCAACAGGGTCATACCCGCCGGCACCGTGGCCCGCCGCCCCACGGGCTCAAGATCTACCGAAAAGGTTTCCTCGCTGTCAACAAGTTTGTTCACGCCATTACCTCTGCTGGATACCCCAACGCACACGAAACCGGCACCCTTGCCCTGCGTGCAGGCCTGCAAGCAGGATTCATGAAACATCCTCGGCCCAGGTGCCGGTCACTCGCCATTGAGCATAGTCATACTGGCAGCTATTGTAACACTTAGTCCCCGGCGCTCAAGTGACTACGTAGCGCGAACTGTTAGTTCGCACATGCGCAACAGCCGACCTCGACGGTTGGTGACAACACCAGCGGGGGCCGAGGCAGACAATCCGCCCGCGAAAGGAGCCTCGCCCTGCGCAGAGGCTCAGCCGGTTCACCAGCTTCAGCGATTCGGGCACGCATATTCGCGAAGATTCGCGTGATTCGCGGTTGATATCCTACTAAGGCGACGAAGCGCCACTTCGGCCAACGCGACAGAGTTGCACATCGCACTCCCCGCGCTATCATAACCCTGTCCTTGATCGCGTAGGAGGCAAAGTCATGAACACACAACATAGCATCATCGTCAAGCTTTCCGTCATAACCGTAGCCCTGTTAGGCACCCTTGTGCTGGCCGCCTGCAGCCCAGAAGAGGCCGCTGAGCCTGCGGCCCAACAGCCGGCCGTGGCCGAACAGCAGGCCGCGGCCGAACAGCGGGCCGTGGAGGTCTGCGCCGACGAGGAGTCCGGGACCCAGATGACGTACGAAGAAGCCATCGCCATCGCCGAGGCCGGCCCGTGCACTGACCAGGGCCCGCTCAAGGAGACCTATACCTGCAACGGCACGACCGGCACGTGGTGGATCGACCTGGATATCGACCAGCCCGGATGTGCCCCCGCCTGCGTGATCAACATCGTCGACAAGACGGTGGAGATTAACTGGCGCTGCACCGGGGTGCTTCCCGAAACCTCCTCCGCGGAGGCAGCGTCGGCAGACGCCACGCCGGATCCAATCGCGGACTGGCCGAAGTACGCCAGCCAGGCCGATGGCTTCGCGTTCCGCTACCCGCCCACCTGGTCTATCGAGCTCCTGACCGACCGGCCGGCCGCTGGCGACGCACCGGCTGCCCGCGCCGTGCTGCTCACTCAGGGGACGCTACAACTTCTGATCGAGTTCAAGCGCCCGGACGAGACCACCGCGATCGGACCGGGAAGCCTGCCGGCAGGCACGGTGGAGGAACGCGGCAGCGTCATCCTGTTCGAGCGCGAGCTCCCCAAGCACGTGCTCGTGGACGAGGGGAAGGACAAGGCGATCTTTGTGGGGGACCGGTACCCGGACCTCGAAGTTTACATCCAATTGGTCGACGATGTCGGCGAGGAGACCGCCTCCGCGGAGATTCCGGCAGCCGCACATGCGGACTTTGACCAGATCATAGCCTCATTCACGCGCACCGGCACACAGGCGGAGCAGGATGCATACCCTGGGTGGGCAACTTACACCAGCTCCGAGGTAGCCCCCGGGGTTGCGCTCACCTTCCGCTACCGCTCAGATTGGACCCTGACGGAGACACAAGCCGGGACGGAGACGCCGACGGGCCCCTCGACGGCAATGGCGGTCCTGCAGCGCGAGGCCTACGTGCTACGCGTCCAATACAAGGCCCCTGCGGATGAGACCACGATGGTGGCAGCCGATGTCCCCGACAGCCTGCTGATGGAGGCAGGCACGGCGTGGTTTATGGGCCAACAGGTGCCGCGGTTGGTGATCGTCGACGAGGAGCGGCTCACGCACATCTTCGTGAGCCACACAGACGACACCTTGTTGATCAATGTCGACCTCAGCCAGGATCCCACCATCATCGCCGAGGAGAAACTCGACCTGCCGGTGGGGATCCGCAACGAGATGGACAAGATCCTGGCCTCCTTCAAACTGGTCACCCCCTAGGGCCCGAAGGCCGACACGCACCTGTGGACGACAGACTCATCACACAAGCAGCGCGCCACTTCGGCACCGTGCCTTCGGCGTTGACGCCGCTGCCGGGTGGCCACGTCACGGCGGTCTACGAATTCGCACGGGGCCCCGAACGATGCATCCTGCGGATCATCCCGCCTGGCGCTGATACCACGCCGGAGGATGTGCGCGCCATCCAGGCGTGGGTCACCCACCTGGCCAACCACGGGGCCCCGGTGCCGGCCCCAGCAGATAGGGGACTATTTTCGAAGGTGACGCCACGTGCGCACACGCACACCACGCAAGCATGAAAATGGGGCCGCATCCTGATCGGGCCGCCAGCGAGCACACAAAGCTATTCTCTTGGAATAGCAGTGCGACTTGCTCTCTTGGACCGCGGGCGTCTCGCCCGCATCTTCGCGCCAGTGGGTACTGCAATGTTCATAGCAGCTGCTGCGCACTTCGCACCCTCAGGAGCAGAGCTAGCCAGACCTGCGCATACTGACGCACACGGCCCGCAATGGCAGCAATCCAGCGCGAGTCACTTTCGAAGTGGACACCATGTCCGCCAGCGGACACCACGCAAGCATGAGAATGCCTGATCCTTTCTGCTCGGGCCGGTGTCCGCCCCGACTGCGTCGGGGGCCCGCGCCCGTCTTCGTGTCGAGCGCTCAACGCAAAGAGGGGCGCGGTGAGACACCGGCCCCAGCGGATAGTGGACTATTTTCGAAGTAGTAGCGTCCTCTCTCCCACCTCCGGCCTAGGGGGCGAAGTCCCCGTTTCAGGGGAGGGTGACGCGCTTCCCAGCGCGCGGGGTCAGGTCTCTGCGGGTGCTATTTTCGAGTAGTAGAGGATACAATGTCACACGCCACCGCTTGCGTACCGAAGATGATACGCAAGCGTCACCCGTTCTTAACC
>JAGHDT010000594.1 GCA_021159805.1 Anaerolineae bacterium | reverse complement strand
TCCATATACCGGGCGATCTCCGCCTCTGGGGCCTCATGGTACCAGTTGTGGAAGTGCGATGCGAAATACATACCGCGCAGGGAGCCTTGCGGCACTGAGGTGCCCCGCCAGAGCGAAGGCTGGAAAATCCCATCGTAGTGACTGGTCCGGAGAAACTTCCCGACACCGTAGAGCAAACCCCGCGGTGATCCGCCGGCAACCCGTACAGCAGCGCCGGCTTGGTCAATGCGAAAAGCTTCGGGCGACAGGTCGCCGGCGATGGCCAAGACAATCCTGGCCGCAGGCCCGGCCTCGGTCCCGGCCTCGACTACCCTCGCCGGACAGCGCTGTTGGATGCGGTCCTTCAGGATCGCGAACGCCCTGGAGACCAATGGGTCGCTGTGTGCTTCAACCCTAACCGTGACTTTATGTCTCTTATTCATTCTATGTCCCTATCTGCGACCTGTGGCGCGGATCAGGCACGCTGTCAGCCGTCTCCTACGTCCACCTTGCCAGCCTGGAACAACCGCCCCCTGTTGAGGGGCTCGAATCCACCGGCGATCATCGTATGCGCACAGTTCGTGAGGATCACGTCGATGCCGCTCCGGACGTAGGCCATACCATCGCTAGGGTCATCCGACCAGAAGAGATTGCAGATCAGGCCGAGCTCGCGAGCCCGGCGAATCTGCTCCTGTGTCACGTGGCGGCCGAACTGGATCCGTTCACAGGCGTATCGCGCCGCCACGTCAATTGAGACGGATGGATCACCCTGGCTGACCAGACAGGCACGAAGTATGTCAGGTGCATACTCCAGGGCGGTCCGGAGCGCCGATTCGGTCTCCAGGGCGAGATACGCGATGTCAGTCAGTGCGCGGTCGGTCAGGAGATCGCAGACCCGCCTGATCGTCGCGCCGTCAGGACCCTCGCTCTTCATATGAATGTTGAGCCCGATGCGGCCGTCCATTACATCCAGGACCTCCTCCAGGTACGGTATCCGGACGCCGCGCCACGCGACTCCGGTGCGGATGCCCGCATCGAGGCTGCGAATCTCCTTCCAGCTGAGGTCAGCTATCTTCCCTGTGCCGTCGGTCGTGCGATCCACCGACGCATCGTGACAGACCACCAGGGCACCGTCACGACTGGTCCACACATCGAGCTCCAACTCGTGCGCGCCTGAGGCCATAGCCGCGGCAAAGGCCGGGATCGTATTCTCAGGGCAGGCTTGACTCAGGCCCCGGTGAGCGCAGAGGCGGGGGAAAGCAGACGCTGTGATCCGCTGCGCCCTTTCCGGATGCGGACGGTAGACTGCGGGCCTGCGGTGCGATTCGATCAACGTCCGGTGCTCTACGACAGGCCGGCCGTGGGAAGCCGGCTTCACAAACTTGCGCTTTGGATCCAGTTCGACAGTTATCACGCAAGCGTGTGCGCCCGCGTCCTCCAGCAGCGTCCCATCGGGTGCGGTAACGAGGGATCGTCCGCCCACGTCTTGATCTCCCATAGCATACGAACTGCGGATCAGGTAGGTGCCGCTATCAAGAGCGCGGACCTGGGCAATGCTGCGGATACGCTCTGCAGATTCACTGCGCTGATAGCTTGGGCAAAGCACAAGGTCCGCGCGCTGTGCGGCCACGACAGCGAAATGCTCCGGGAAGTACAGATCGAAGCAGGTAGCAAAGCCGATTCGCAGGTTTCCGTGTTGGAAAAGCGCGGGCATTGATCCCGGAATTAGGCCGAGACCGTCTTTCTCTGCATCCGTCAAGTGGATCTTGTCATAAGTGGCCACGAGATCGCCCATACTGTCGAACACAAGTGTGCGATTGAACCACCGGCCTCCAGATCTAGCAGGGCCGGCCAGCGCGATCAGGCAACACAGTCGCTTGGCGGACGCGGCGACAAACTGAAGGAAGTCTGCGCCTTGCGATTCCGCGAACTCGCGGAGCAACTGCCGGTCGTCTAACCCTGGCGTAGTAGCATACTCCGGCAACAGCACCAGGTCCTGTCCGCCGCACCCCAACCCTTCAAGGCTCGTCCGCATCCAGCTGAGACAGGCCTCAGCGGCGGCCACGGTGCCTTCCTTCGGATACGGCGGCTGGAAAACAACAGTCCTCATACTATTCCTCCTCGGTTGACAACAGCCCTGCCCCTTGTTGTACGTACTCTGCATACCAATCG
Organism: Anaerolineae bacterium; assembly: GCA_021159805.1. Lineage (GTDB taxonomy): Bacteria > Chloroflexota > Anaerolineae > B4-G1 > SLSP01 > PWVB01. The sequence goes on along the minus strand of JAGHDT010000594.1, from coordinate 704 downwards.
GGGGCCTGCCAGTCGAACTTGAGGGCGTGGCGGCCGAGTCCGAGCCCCCAGACTTCGCGCCAGAGCCGCTCCTTGGCGGCCCAGAAGTTCCCGGCTGCGGCAAGCTTCGCTTAGTTCCACGTCGTCTCCGACCTCACCGCCGCATCCGACTCGCGCATGTTGAGTTTCTCGGCAAGCGCTCGAAGCCGCCAGGAGGGTCTTGACGAGGTCGTGATCTCATCGAAGCGGCTCCGCGCCTCCACGGGGTCCACGGTGTCAACCCGCCCCATCCGGCTGAGCCACGCGCTCCACGCGGCCTCAACACCGCCCAGGTATCTGGCTGCGTAGGCACGAAGGAGTTCATCTGACGTCTCGTAGCTCTTCGCACCCAGTCCGGCAACTAGCACTTTGTTGACATCGTCACAGAGACCTTCGGAGTAGGCCAGAAAGCCGTCCGCCTGCTGCTGCACCAGGAAGGCCACGGTCTTCTCCAATCTGGAGGGTCCAATGGTGGGTCCGTAGTGTCCATAGACGTCGATACCCCGCGTCTCACCATAGCCGATGTTGATAAACGCACGCTCCCTGCAACCGGCGGGTACGGGACGTTTCTTGTAGGATGTCTCGCCGTAGGGCAGGTGATGTGCCAGCGCGGTGAAGAAGCCGAGTGCCTCTCGATCTGCCCACCGCGCGAACTCTTCGTGGTCCTCGTCCGTCCACCACCAGCC
>JAGHDT010000604.1 GCA_021159805.1 Anaerolineae bacterium | reverse complement strand
GGCCATGGCATTCCACATCAACTGTCTTGGGAGGCGCGAATGCGCTGTGGGATGGGGCTCTGCGGTGAGTGCGAGGTCCACGGGCGTGAGAAGGATGGATGGCTGGCGTGCGTAGATGGGCCGGTGTCGGAAGGTTGATGCTGGATGTTGGCTGCTGGAAGATGGTCCAGGTTCGTGCCATTATGAAGAGTGCGCGCGGCGACCACTTCGTCGCCGCGCTGTGTGTCGGATCTACTCGTGTGTACGAGCAGGGCCGGAGCCGAGGGCGGGGGACGTCAAGGACGCCTGATCCAGACCGGCGCCCTGGAATCCCAACTGCTGGATGCGCAGGGAGACGGCCCCGGCGCTCTTGAGGTCCTGACTGAGGCGCTCACCCTGGCGCAGCCGTAGGGATACGTGCGGACCTTTGTCGATCTTGGTGAGCTGATGCGGCGGCTGCTGGAACGGGTGATGTCTATGCCTGAATACACGGCGCGCTTGCTGACCGCCGACGCTGAGCCTCAAGAGAGGGCAGTCCAGGATGGCCTGATTGAGCCGTTGTCGGATCGAGAGCTGGATGTGCTGGCGTTGATGGCTGAGGGGATGACCAATCAGGAGATCGCGGACCGGCTCTTCATCTCCATCAACACGGTAAGGACGCACGCCAAGAGCCTCTATCGTAAGCTGTCTGTGCGCAATCGTGCTCAGGCGGCGCTGCGGGCTGGGGAGCTGAATCTGATATAGGTGGTCTGGGCGCAGTCGGCCCGGCAATCCTCACCTCGCCACGTCCTTCCCGGTGCCGGAGTCGATGATCGGCTACCAGCAGGTCACGCCCAATCCGCAACGGCTCGTCGAGGAGCAGGTCAACGACGACTACCTCGCACTGACCCACCGCCAATTACCAAATGGAGAGGATATGGGGATGAAACATGCGAAGATCACAGAGGCCGTCCTGGGCTGCGCCTTTGAGGTGATCAATGAGCTGGGTGCCGGGTTCTTGGAATCCGTTCATGAGACGGCGCTTCTCCTGGTGTTGCGGCAGAAGGGACTTTCTGTCGTCTCACAGCACCCGATCAGGGCGGAGTTTTGAGGCCAATCCGTGGGCGACTTCTACGCTGACTTGTTCGTCGAGGGTAAGGTGACCGTGGAGCTCAAGGCAGTGAAAGCCATTGCGCCCGAGCACCAGGCACAGGTCATCAACTACCTCAAGGCTACGGGCATTGAAGTAGGTCTACTCCTCAACTTCGGAAATCCCAAACTCGAATACAGACGCTTCACCAGAAGGAAGAAGCTCGAAGATGGATAGGCAGACATTTCACGTGGATGGAGAGGATGTACAGGATCGCAAAAGAACATCCTGTGTATCCTGCCCATCCATGTTGGGTTCCCTGGTCGAGCGTGGTCTCGCTCTGATTGTGCCGAAGAAGAAGATCACCGTTCGCAAGACCAGCGACTGCCTTACCGCCACGTTTGCCATCGGCAATGAGCTGTGGTTGCTCCATAATGAGCGCGACTTTCATCCCTTTGAGGCACACCTGGCCCTCAAGGTCGCGCACTCGACCTGCGAGCAGGCTCGGGCGAGTCAATCTTGAGCTTCGCGTTAGGCGATCCTAGCTAGGATGACCGCCATGTGTATGGTTATGGAATCCGGCCTGTCCCCAGATGCGGTAGCCCTGCCCCCATCATTGTGATATCTCTCCTCACCTGCATCATCCGACCGGGTGATGCGGTGTCATCCGCAGGAATCACCCGCCTGAATCACCCATCCTGGTGATGACGTGGAGCTGTGGATCCGTTATACTGTGATGGGACTGAGTAAGAGGAGGCGAGGACGGTATGCAAAGCAAAGCGATTCAAGTGACCGGGTTTACGAAGGCCTACGGGGATTTCGTCGCCGTGGATGGGATCAGCTTCAGTGTCGAGCAGGGGGAAGTTTTCGGTCTACTTGGCCCCAACGGTGCCGGCAAGACCAGCACACTGGAGTGCCTTGAGGGTATCCGGCGGCCAACCCAGGGTAGATTGGATGTGATGGGGGTGGACCCAAGCCGGGACGGGCGCAAGCTCCATAATCTAATCGGTGTTCAGCTGCAGACCTCAGGATTGCCGGCCACGATGAAGGTGGATGAAGCGATGCGCTTCTTCTCCGCTTACCACGGTGTGGCTCCGCGCTACGATCTGCTCGACCGGCTCGGCCTGTCAGAGAAGCGCGACAGCCAATACGCGGAGCTCTCAACCGGCCAGCAGCGCCGCCTAGCCCTTGCGCTTGCGGTTGCCCATCGCCCTGCTGTGCTCTTCCTGGATGAGCCGACGGCCGGTCTGGATGTGGGGTCCCGCAGCGAGCTGCACGTGTTGATCCGCGAGCTTCAGTCAGAGGGGACCACGATCATATTGGCCACCCACGACATGGCCGAGGCTGAGAAGATGGCCGACCGTGTCGCCATCTTGCTGCAGGGCAAGGTGGTCGTGACGGGCACGCCGCGGGAGCTGACGGCGACCGGTCAGGGTTTCACAAAGGTATCGGTGCGGACCGAACGGTCATTGCTCTGTGACAGCGGCATCGCGTTCCCCGCTGTGCACCGACGGCTGGTGAAGGACGAGTACACCGTCTATTTCAGCAAGGACCCCGGTCCGACGGTGAGTGCGATCTTGGACTATCTGGCCGAGAAGCAGGAGACGCTGATTGATCTGCGCGTTGAGCGCCCATCGCTCGAGGAGCGCTTCCTTGAGATTACAGAGACCGGAGGGATGGTATGACGGCCCTGGTGAACCACTTCGCCTTTGAGTTCAAGACGGGGCTGCGCAATGCAACCTTATTGATGATGAACTACCTCTTTCCATTGGGCTTCTATGTGATGATGGGGTTGGTGATGACGCAGATCAACCCTATGTTCGCAGAGACGATGATACCGGCGATGGTCGTCTTCTCCGCAATGGCAAGCACCTTGCTAGGGATGCCGACGCCGCTGGTGGAGTCACGTGAGGCCGGCATCTACCGCAGCTACAGGATCAACGGTGTCCCCGCGGCCAACATATTGTTGATGCCGGTGCTCACAACGGTCTTCCACGTTCTGATCGTCTCGGTGATCATTGCACTGACGGGCGCTCCCCTTTTTGGCGGCGTCACGCCGGAGCATTGGTTGGCATTCGCCGGGGTGACGTTGGTGACGGTGCTCTCCTGTGCCGGCGTTGGATCTCTGATTGGTGTGGTGGCGAAGGACTCGCGCGCTGTCGTTCTTTTCTCACAGCTGATCTTTCTGCCCTCGATGTTGATCGGCGGGGTCATGATGCCGCTGGATGTGCTGCCCGAGTCGGTGCGTCCTTTCTCTCTGCTGCTGCCCACCTCACACGCGATGCAGGCGTTCCTGGGTTATACTTACGGACAGGAGACGCTGACCTCACCGCTTGGCTCGGTGCTGGTTCTGGCAGGCAGCGGGATGCTGGCCTTTGGCCTGGCGATCACCCTCTTCAATTGGGACAGCAAGAACGACGCTCAGCGCGGGCATCCGCTCATGGCACTGCTGGCGCTGGCGCCCTACGTCATCGCGATGATCACCCAGTTCTAGCCGGTGACGGACGGGTGGGTGGTCTTATGATTGCCCGCCCGTTTTGGCCATAGGGCCCTCCATCTATGAGCGCTCAACCGACGCATCACCAGTCATCCCTGCGCCCAGAGGAAGCGTTTCTTAGTACGTTGGATGCCGGGATGCGCGTCAAGCTCACGCTAGTCCTGATCCCCGAGCGTATGAACGGTTCACTGCTGGCAGGAACAGGTAAGATATCGTTGATTCAGAGCTGGGCCTGCCGCCAGGCTTTCCCGGTGAAGCGGCTGTCCCTGGTCCGCACGGATGCTCAGCCCGGGGCCTCCCTGAATCGGCTTCTGCATGCGCTTGATGGCATCATCCACCTGGAGGTGTCGCTCCGATTGTCAATCGAGGATCGCGTTGCGGAGCTAGTTGATGCGATCCTCGACGTGCCCGAGGACTTCGCTCTGATGATCTTTGGCTATGGCGTCGTCGAAGCGCAGTCCGTCCACCGTCTGATGAGCCGGATCCTCGATTATCAGCCCCCCCAGATGCATATCTACATGATGACCCCGGCGGTGCCGCCGTTGCCCAAATTGCCACGTTTGAGGGTGCGGCCAGAGGTGTTGGAGGTGGGCTGGCCCGCAGAGATCACCTGAAGCCTGATGTCCCTGGCACCTGCCGACAATATCGCTCCTAGTCGACTCAGGGATGGGAGCGTCTGGTCCTGGCTGTAGCCTGCGCGCCGGCGCACGGCATCGCCGGGCGGCATCACCGTACTCCAAGTAAGCCCGTCAAGCCGTGATTCTTGGAATCAGAGAGGAAGTTCCTATACTGGAGGTTGGGGCGGAACCAACACGCTAGAGGGGGCATTGTTGGGACGGTTGTCGAGCCTGCGTCGTGCTTACAGGTCGCTCTATGGCTGGGCCACGGGAACACTTTACCACGAGCTCGCCTGGGGCTACGAGATCGTGGCTTGGATGGTCAGTCTGGGCCGGTGGGATGCCTGGCGCTGTCAGGCGATTGACCACGTGATCGGCCGGCGTGTCTTGGAGATCGGATTTGGTACCGGGGTGTTGCTGGAGACGGCCGCTGATCGGGGTATATTCATATTCGGAGCTGATCCATCGTTGGAGATGCACCGTGTTGCGTCAAGACGGCTGCGACGTAGCAGCCGGCGAGCACCACGAGTTCGTGCCACGGCGCAGCTGCTGCCTTTCACAGATGGGTCTTTCGACACCGTTATCTCGACATTCCCGTCCGGCTACATCTTCGACCCGGATTCCCTCAATGAGGCCACGCGAGTGCTCTCCCGTTCGGTGGATGGCGGTGGCCCAGGGCGTTTGGTGATCACCGGGCTGGGCTTCCGGTCTGACCGACCGTGGCTTCTGCGGCTTCTGCGTGCTCTTTTCGCTGGATCGGACATGGACAGTGTGGCATGGCATGCCGGTCGGGCGGCCGAATTGGGATTCCAGGTGACCGTAGTGGATGACGCTGCCACGCCGGTACGGGTGCCGGTGTTGATCCTGCAGTGGCCGGCGCGTTCAGAGGAGGTGTAGCGACATCATGGATGGTCAAGCCTTGAGCCTTCGGGGCCGGGTCACCGCCGGGGGACGCGTTCAGACACGGCGCCCTGGCTGTCGCCGGCTCTCAATCCCCGAGGGACCGGCGGATTGCTATAGGGTCGCCCAACTGGATGACTATGCTGCTCTGTCTCGATCCTGTTTCAGGTGGGCGCCACCCATCGAGCTACGTGTGACGGCGCGCGTTTCGGCGCCCGATCTCCCGGGAACGTGGGGGTTCGGTTGGTGGAACGACCCCTTCAGCCTGCAGTTGGGGCTGGGCGGTGCGACACGGCGGTTGCCGGCCTTGCCGAATGCTGCCTGGGTCTTCTATGCCGCCCCTCCGAATTGCCTGGCATTGAGTGATGACCATCCGGCACAGGGACTGCTGGCTGCGACGTTTTCCTCTCCACAGCTGCCGGCACCTCTCCTGGCACTGGGGCTACCGGTTGTACCGCTGCTGATGTGGCCCTGTACGGCGCGCGCGGTGCGCTCTGTGGCGCGCGGGTTTGTGCGTGAGGACGCAGCGCTCCTGTCGCTGGATCCCACGCAGTGGCATACGTATGGCCTGGTGTGGACAGAGGATTTGGTACGTGTGACTGTGGATGGCGTTGCCGCGTTTTCCACGCCAGTGGTGCCGAGCGGTCGGCTCGGCCTGGTGTTGTGGATCGACAACCAATATGCTGCTTTCCCGCCGGATGGCCGTCTGCGTATGGGCTCAAGCGCAAGCTCATACGCCTGGCTGGACGTCGCAGACTTGAGTCTAGCAGGGCTGAGCGCCGATCTTGGCGCGCAAGGGATCAGGGCCGGCACGTAGCTCCATACCGGATGGCTTCGACGAGTGGATTCCCGGTTGGGATGACGTGAGCTCCTACGCGCGGCCCCGGGAGGCATGCGTGGCTGGTCAACGAAAACGACGGGGCCGAAGCCCCGTCGGATTGATCCTGTGCGATGCAGAACAGCTGCCCTCTCGTGGACGCGACTAGATGACCGTGCCGTCCGGGATGACGACGCTCTTGGGGACGATCACCAGGCCATCTTTGATGACGTAGTTTTCAGTCTCCAGATCCTCGGAGTCCCTGTGGCCACGGATGACGACGCCGCGTCCGATGCGGACGTTCTTGTCGAGAATAGCGTTCTCGATGACGCTGCCCTCGCCTACACCCATATCGGGCAGTCCCAGCCGGCGATTCTCCTCGATCTGGGCAATCGTTTCATAGTAATCGGCGCCCATCATAATGACCTTGCGTAGGAGAGCGCCTGGACTGACGATGCTGCGCAGCCCGACGATGCTATCAGCTACCGTCGCGTTATCGATCCGGCATCCCGGGGCCAAAACGACACCACGGATCGATGAGTCAAGCACCCGGCTACCTGATAGGTAGCGCGCACGTGTGTAGATCGGCCACTCCGGGGAGAAGAAGTCGAAGGGCGGGTTGGGCTCGACCAACGCCAGGTTGGCTTCGTAGAACGACCGCATCGTGCCGATGTCCCCCCAGTAGCCCTTGAAGGGATAGGCGTAGACCCGGAGTCCCTTCCTAATAGCTGCCGGAATGATGTCCGTTCCGAAGTCCGAGCCTGACCCCTCGCGCAATGTCTCCACCAGGCTATTGGCTGCGAAGACGTAGATCCCCATAGAGGCCAGATAGGGTTTTTCTCCGTCCCCGCTGGCCAGGTTGGGGAGTTCTTCCGCAGAAGGTTTCTCTTGCCACTCGGTAATCCGGCCATCGCTGTCCGCCTTCAGGATGCCCATCCGAGGTGCGTCCGCTGCAGTTACCGGCTGCGCGGCAATAGTAATGTCTGCCTGGTTGCTCTCGTGGAACTGCACGAAGAGTGAGTAGTCCATCCGGTACAGGTGATCGCCCGCCAGGATAACGATATTTCGCGGTTCGGGCACTTGGAGTTGGAAGAGCTGTTTTCGCAGGGCGTCCGCTGTTCCCTGGTACCAAGATTCGTTGTTCGGCGTCTGCTCCGCAGCCAGAATCCGCACCCACCCGCCGGAGAAGGTGTCAAACCGATAGGTGCGGACGACGTGCCGGTGCAGGGAGACCGAGTTGAACTGGGTCAGCACGTAGATGCGGTTGATCCCCGAATTGATGCAGTTGCTCATCGGTATGTCGATCAAGCGATAGTATCCGGCAAGCGGTACGGCCGGCTTGGCACGGAGCTTCGTAAGGGGGTAGAGCCGCGTTCCAGCTCCCCCTCCCATGATGACGCCCAATGTGTCTTTCATGAAAGCTAGCATTGCATAACCCCCTTAACGGTTTCGTGACGGCACTCTTTGGAATACCAAAGACACCCTCTTGGTCTATTATAGGCAGGCAGTGCGATTAGTAAACCTCGCGTTTGACGGAGAGTTTGACTGCGCTATAGTGTGGCCCACGTTCCCACTATCACGCGCGGAAGTGATCCTATGTTAACCAAGCACCGTATCCACCTGGCACTGCTGGTGCTGATCCTGGCTGTGGGGTTTTCTCTCCGGTTCCTGCAGCCCACACTGGTGGAGTTCAAGCGCGACGAGGCGACCATCGCGCGCCTCGGTCAGGCAATAGCCTACGAGGGGTATCTGCCGGCTGTGGGGGTGGATTCCTCTCTGGGCATCGATAATCTGCCTTTGACGCTTTACCTGGCGGCGCTGCCCCTGCGTGCGTGGGTCGATCCCTTGTCGGTGGTGGTCTTCACGTGCATGCTCAACAGCCTGGCACTGTTGGTCTGCTATTGGCTGACGCGCACTGGTCTTGGGAAGACTGAGGCCCTTCTGGCGACGCTGTTCTTCGCTGTGAGCCCCTGGGCCGTGCTGTATGCGCGCAAGATCTGGTCGCGCACACTACCGATATTCACCCTAGCCTTTATGGTGTCGCTGTTCCTGACTTTTGTGCTGCGGCGCAAGTGGGCGCTGGTGGCTGCCTTTGTCAGCCTGGCCGGGCTCCTGGGTCTGCAGTTGGAGGCACTGGCCTTTGTGCCCGTCCTGGGGCTGGCCATCCTTCTATATCGGGATGCTGTGGGGTGGCGCCCGCTGTTGGTGGGGGTGCTTGTCTTCTGTCTCTTGTTGTTGCCCTACGTGCTCCACGATGCGCGCCAGGGATGGGAGAACGCGCTGGGGCTTCTGGGGTATGCCGGCGGTGATGGGGTGTTTTCCTGGGATGCTGTGTGGTACGCCCTCTCGTTGCTCGGCGGGCAGGGGATTGAGGGGCAGGCCGGACCTTTCTATCTGCAGTTCCGGCAAGAGCTGGGGCCATTTTGGTGGTTCAACCACGTGTTGAGCGTGCTGTTGGCGGTATCGTTGGTTTACGGCAGTGTGGAGGCGTTCCGGAGCCACGACCAGAGCCGGCGGCGCACTTTCACACTGATGCTGCTCTGGTTTTTCGTGCCTATCCTGCTGCAGCTCAGACCCTCAACTCCGACGCAGCGCCACTATTACGTGATGCATTATCCCGTCCAGTACATGTTCATAGGCGCCTTCCTGGTGCAGGTCGCAGCCTGGGTGATGCGTTGGGCCACGGCACGCGGTCGCGCTCGAATGGCCCAGATTGCCTGGGGTGCAGTCGCGAGTGGCCTGGCGCTCGGGTGCGGCTGGCAGGTGCTGGTCACGGCACACCTGCGCGGCTATATGGTGGCGCATCCGACGACCGGAGGCTATGGTATTCCACTGCGCTATACACGAATGGCCGCGATCGAGGTGCGGGACCTCGCGCCCGATGGCGAGATCATTGTCCTGGCGGAGGAGACTCGGCCGATTATGACGGAGACGCCGACGGTCTTCGATGCCCTGCTCTTCACGGTGCCACACCGCTTCGCTGATGGTCGCTATGCGCTCCCGCTGCCCGAGAGTGAGCAAGTGGCCTACATCGTCGGTCCGCTGGCGCCGCCGGTGGGCGGTGACCACCCGTTGGAGGTTGGCCTCTCCCGGCTAGTGTCGCTCTCAGTGCTTGAAGAAGGTCCAGCGGTGGAGCTTGCAGATGGTGTGTCGTACAAGACGTATAAGTGGACCGGTGCGGATCGCGATGCCCTTGTCTCGGGGATGGCGCCGCTGGCGATGGGCATACCGTTTGCCAACAACGTGGTCTTTGCCGCGTACGAGGCCCCGGCTCGGGTCTCGCCCGGTGAACGTTTTGATGTGTGGCTTGCCTGGTGGCTGCGGGCTGGTGTTCCCAGGGACGTGGACACCCATTTCACTGTGCAGCTCTTCGATGCGGAAGGTGTGCCGGTCAGTCAAGATGACCATGCGGCGTTCGCCTCGGATCAGTGGCAGATGGACGACCTGGTGCTCAGCCGGTTTGGCCTGTCGCTACCACCGGAACTGGCGCCGGGCAATTATCGATTGCGCGCCGGTATGTACACTTACCCCGACATTCAGAGTGTGGCCGTTGTTGATCCTCAAGGCCACCCTGTTGATGATGGCGTTACGCTGACCGACGCTTTAGTCGTGCAGTGAGAGACACGTCGCACGCGTGTAGCGACGGTCAGCAAGGTAACCTGGCGATGAGGCGCCGAATCGCTACGGAGAATGGCTCCGCCGAATGGGTGCGTGCTGCTTGCCTGAGGGAGCTGGGGAGGCCGGCCTGCCAACACGGGTGCGGTTTGGACCGTGCTAGAGACGCCGGAATGGCTCTCTGACCGACCGTGGCGCAGTTCCACACGCATTCGGACACGCACCCTGGCAGTCCTGGCCTTGAGCTTGGTCGGTATTGCAGGTGACTCCCGGCCAAAACTGCCTGTGCGTGATCAGGTTCTTGGATCTATTTCTGGCCCGCGAAACCGGGTTCCGGCGTCGCCTTGATGATCTCATCCACGACATCGCTCACGACGGCAAAGCCCGCACCGTCGTAGGTCTCGATCGCGCCCTGATCGCCCAACCTGGACATCTCAGGATCGAGGCCGATCTCGCCCAGGAATCGGGTGTCGAAGGTCGATGCCAGGGCTGCCGTATCGCCTTTGCCAAAGATCTCGACGCGCTCACCGCAGTGCGGGCAGATGACGTAGGACATATTCTCAACGACACCAATCAGTGGTGTGCCCAGGTGCTCTGCCATGTGCGCGGCCTTGCGGACGACCATGCCGGCCAGGTCCTGCGGTGAAGTCACGAGCACGATCCCGGTGACGGGCAGGCTCTGCATCACCGTCAGGGCGGCGTCCGATGTGCCAGGCGGCATATCTACGACCAAAGCGTCCAGATCGCCCCAGAAGACGTCATTCCAGAACTGTTTGATCGCGTTGGTGATCATTGGCCCGCGCCAGATCACAGCCTGGTTCTTGTCCTCCAGCATCAGGTTGATCGACATAATCTTGATGCCCATCGAGGTCTGTGGGGGCATAATGCCCAAGGGTGACATTGTGGGGGCGTCTCCGACGCCGAAAAGCTTGGGAATGCTGGGACCGGTGATGTCGGAGTCAAGCACGCCCACGCGATATCCCTTGCGTCGCAACAACACGGCCAGCATCGCGGCGACGGTGGACTTGCCGACGCCACCCTTTCCGCTCATCACAGCGATGACGGTCTTGATGCGGTTGAGGTTTCCGGCTGGGAAGTTGCCCTGCTGCTCCTGTGGGCTACTCAGTTTCTCTCGCAGCGCTTCGCGCTCTTCCTCATTCATGGAGGTGAGGACGATGTCGACGTTGAGGCCCTTCTCCAGTGCATCGACGGTTCTGCCTGCATCGGCAGAGATGTCGTCCTGGAGCGGACAATTGGGCACCGTGAGTGCGATGGTGACTTTGACGTTCCGGCCATTGACCTCGACATCCCGAACCATGCCCAGATCCACAATGTCGCGGTGGAGTTCCGGATCGATGACCTGCTCCAGCGCTTTCAACACCTGTTTCTTTGTAACCACGTCTTCCTCCGTTGAGTGTAAGAGTTTGTTCTTTCTGTTGATTCCGAAGGGAAGCCCCCCGAAGAGGGGGGCTGTTCTTTCTGCGGCGTCACGCCCTAATAGCCTGATAGGTATCTTGGGGCCGCACTTTCTCAGAACGCGACGGCTTCCGCGGATTGCATTTGGGACTCAGCCATTTCCTCTGTGCCCGGCTTGACTTCCCAGATCTTCTCCGGCGCGGTCAGCTTGTCGATGTAGAGCACACCATTGAGG
>JAGHDT010000345.1 GCA_021159805.1 Anaerolineae bacterium | reverse complement strand
GATCTGAGCTTACTATGGATAGCGTCTACGACTATAACCGAAAACGATGGGAGGGCCTTGTGGAAGCCGATGCACTCTTCACGCGGCCCTGGTTGGACCTGGATGTGCGTGGGGCCCGCGAACGGCTGGACCCACAGGGCGTTCTGGATGACATAACTGGCAGAGATGTACTGTGCCTGGCAAGTGGCGGCGGACAGCAGTCAGCGGCTTTCGCCGTTCTGGGCGCCGATGTCACCGTCTTGGACATTTCAGATGGCCAGTTGCAGCAGGACCGCGTGGTGGCCACCCACTACGGCGTTGAGATCGTTACGCAGCAAGGCGACATGCGGGATCTCTCGATTCTTGGTGGCGCTACCTTCGACATAGTATGGCAGCCCTACTCGCTCAGCTTTGTGCCGGACCCGCGTGTTGTCTTTGCCCAGGTCGCGCGGGTGATCCGGCCCGGTGGGCTCTACCACTTTGCCGTCGCCAACCCCTTTGTGTCGGGCATGGGCACGCAGGACTGGAATGGAGAGGGGTACGTGATGCGCCGTCCTTATGTAGAAGCGGCGGAGATCACGTATCAGGATGAGGACTGGGTCTTCAGGGCGGCATCGGAGGCGCGACAGCGACTAGCAGGTCCTCGTGAGTACCGGCAGACGCTGGGCCGGATATTGACCGGATTGGCTGAAAGCCATCTAGTTACGTTCAAAATGGTGGAATGGGCGGGACACGAGCAGAACTTGGATGCTGAGGCGGGCACGTGGGAGCATTTCACATCCATCCTACCCCCGTGGTTGTGGTTCTGGACATCCTACTGTCCGGATATTCAGGGCAAGCCAAGCTTCTGCAGAAGTGCCACCACGTAGATCCCATGTTCGTTAGCGCATACCATGCAGGAGAAATATGCTGTCGTGAACCCCGCGGGTTCGCCAGGTGGCCGGGCACGATGGCCCGGCCTACATGCGGATGGTCATATAGGTTGGCTCCCCTCAACGGGGACAAGTTGTCCCGCCCGACTATCTACTCGACGGTACAAGGTGCTATTCTTGAAGTGGACGTTATCTGCATCAGCACACCACGCCAACATGAAGATGTGACGCAAAGAAGGCCCTAAAGCCTGCAGCCAAGCCTTTAGGCCCGGGAGCGGAAGCTATTTTCGAAGTAGACGTCATGGTCGCCGGGGCAGCCCACGCAAGCATGAATATGCGGCGAGCAGAACGGCCCAAAGCCACGATCGGGGCTAGGCGAGCGCTTTGGGCCGGCGGATCGGATCGGAAAAGGCTATCTCCGAGATAGGCATGTACATTATCTGAGAAAGGATAGAGATTTGTGAATACACTCACCTTCGAGAAGATCTCTCGCTTTGATCGTAAGTCGGAACCCGTCACAGTCAGCATCCCGTTCGCATCGGGGTCACTGCAGGACCCGGCGGATCTGGTGATCCGCGATGGGGACGCGGTCCTACCTATCCAGCCTCATGTCCTGGCCCGGTGGCCCGACGGCAGTGTGAAGTGGCTGCTGGTGCATCTGCAGCCGGACCTGCCCGGAAATCTGGATAAGACCTTGACCTTTGACATCGCTGACGGCTCGCCGGCTGCGGTTCCACCTGCCTCGGTGTCCGTCAGTGAGAGACTCGATGGCATTGAGGTCGACACCGGTCCGTTGGCCTTTATCGTGTCCAGCAATGGGTTCTTGCCGGTGAGGGACGTGCGTTTGAATGGGAATGCGCTCTGGAATGCGACCCTGTTCAGCGGCTTCACGTTGACCTACGACGGTGAGAGCGTCTCCACCGCGACGGGACCAGTGGCACTGGCAATCGAGGAAGCAGGCCCGCTGCGTGCGGTGATTTCCGTGAAGGGCAAGCATCGCAAGCCGGATGGCAGCGGATACCTGGACTTCCGCGGGCGTATCACGGCGTATGCCGGCAAGTCCTACATCGAAGTTGAGCACCAGTTCATCCACGCTGAGGAGGCGGACGAGCTTTCGCTGGAGGGGCTGGAGCTTGCCTTCCAGCCCGATGTCGCCTCGGTGGGTCAGGTGCCACACCTGGCGCTGGGCCAGGGCTACTACCGCACCACGATCCTGGAGTCCGATGATGGACCGCTGGAGATGTCCCTGACGGCAGAGACCATGCTCTACCAGTCCAACGAGCACTTCATCGACAGTTACTACGGCGATTTCTGGGTCGATTGGCGGGATGCGGAGGGGGGGGTGACCCTTTCGATCCATCAGGCCCACCAGAACTTTCCCAAGGCGCTGCGAGTGGCCCCGGAGGGAATCGCGTGTGGGCTCTATCCCCAGGATGCGCCGCCCGCACCTTTGCTGCAGGGTATGGCCAAGACGCATCGCATCCAACTCAACTTTCACGGACCTGAGACCCCACTTGAGGAATGCAGCGTGCGCAGTCTGCAGTTCCAGCTTCCAGATGTCCCAGCGCTCTCTCGGGCTTGGTTCCGGGAGAACAACCCATGGCTGGAGAGCTTCTTCCCGGCACAGCTTCCGAACCGGCTGGTGTCGTTCCTCAATCGCCTGCACGATGGACGTCCCAAGGCCCTGGGTATGTTCCACTTCGGCGATGCGCCGGACGCAGGCTACACCAACCAGGGGCGTGGTCAGGGTGCGAGTGTCTTTGTCAACAACGAGTACGACCGGCCCCACGCCTGCGCGCTCTACTATGCGCTGACAGGCCAGCGGCGGGTCCTCGACTCGGCATTGGTCAGTGCCCGGCACTGGCTGGATGTGGATCTCTGCCACTACAATCCCGATCCCCTGGTCGACGGCGGCCTCAAGATCCACACGCGCTACCACGTGACGGGCAAGGTGACGCCGTCTCATGAGTGGACCGAGGGGCTGTTGGACACTTACTTCCTCACCGGGCGATCAGAGGCTCTGGAGGGAGCACGCTCGGTCGCCGAGAATATCCTCAGGCACCTGCAACGTCCCCAGATGCGGACGCCCGGCGCGACCTCGGTGCGTGAGGGCGGATGGGCCATGCGTGCCCTGGTCGGCATGTATATCGGCACCGGCGAGGAGCGCTGGCGCGATGAGGCCCGGAAGCTGGCCATGCTCTATCTCGATTGGTACGAGGAATATGGTGCCCTTCTGGCTCCCTACACAAGCCACAGTATGCCCCGGGTTCCGTTCATGATCTCGCTGACCGTCAACTCGTTCGCGCGCTATTTGCTCGTTGAGGATGACACTGAGCTGGTCACTCGCATTCAGCGGCTGATTATCGAAACGGTAGACGACATGCTGGAGCACTGTATCGGACCGGACGGCATCGTCTATTATAAGGAGTTGCCCTCGCTGCGGCGCACGGCGCCCACCTATCACCTGCTGGAGGCGCTGACCCACGCGTACCGCATCACGGGAGACGACCGGTATGTGAAGATGGCTGTACGCCAGTTCGCCGCGATGGGCTCCGACGTTGGCGTGCAGCGGCGGGCCAAGTATGTCGACAGCAGCGGCGCTGTGATCGATGGCGAGGGTGGTGGGCGCATCTTCGCCGACAAGTACATCTCTGTTCTGCTCTTCGCCGGTGCGGTCACGCCGCTCGGCATGCTGGATTGGTATGAGTATCCGTTCTAGGGACGAGGTCATAAGGGATAGGGGATAGGGTGCTAAGGGATAAGGCAATAAGGAATAGGGGGGAGAGAGTGTCCGGCAATGGGCGAGACTTCTAGGGACCTTATTACCGTAGTACCGAAGCCCTTAGCACTTTGTCCCCCTATCAACTTGTAGCACAAAGGGAGGACATCATGACACGAACAGGCATAGGAGCACGCTGGACGTCGGAACTGACCACTTACCAGGATTCCAAGAGCGGGGCGACGATTCATCAGCTGACATCCTACAAGGGGCACAGCAATCACTTCTATTTCACGTACCCCTGCTGGTATGATGATGGCACGAAGATCGTTTTCACCTCTGATCGTGAAAACCGGACAAATCTCTTCGGCGTGGACCTGGACAGCGGTGAGATCACCCAGCTGACCGATTTCGCGGCGGGGGAGCGCCTGGGTAGTCTGAGCAAGAACCCGGTGCGGGAGGAGATCTACTTCAACCTCGGTGCCACGCTGATGGCCCTGGATCTGACGACGCTGGAGACGCGGGCGTTGGCGACCTGTCCGGAGGGACATGTAGGCGGTGGGGCCAATGCGACGGCGGACGGCAAGTACCTTGTCACCGGCTACCGCGTCGATCTCTCGGATCAAATTCTGACAGATCTAGGCCACGGGTACATCGGCTTTCGCGAGACCTGGGAGGCCCATCCTCACACCAAGATCGTAAAAATCCCGGTCGACGGCGGGGACCTGGAGGTGATCTTCGAGGAGGATTACTGGCTGGGGCACTTTAACGCTTCGCCCAAGCTGCCGAATATCATGACCTTCTGCCACGAGGGTCCGTGGAATCTGGTCGAGAACCGCATCTGGGGGCTGGATATCAACACCGGTGAGCCCTGGCAGATCCGCCCCAATGCTCCCGGCGAATCGATCGGCCACGAGTACTGGATGCAGGATGGTGAGCACATCGGCTACCATGGGCAGACCGCTGCTGGGCCTGTCTACGGTAGCATTCGCTACGACAATACCGATCAGGTGGAAGCTCCCTTCGAGGGCCACTGTTGGCACTTTCACAGCTATATGCTTGACCTGGTTGTAGGGGATGGCGATGCCAAAGATCCCTATGTGCTGCTGTGGCGCTTCAAGGATGGGGCGTTCCAGGGTCCGAAGGTGCTGGCGTGGCATCGCGGGTCGTTCCATATCCAACGTGTCCACGTTCATCCCTGCTTCAACCAGGAGGGCACGCAGATTGTCTACACCGCCGATCCGCAGGGCTACGGTCAGGTCTTCGTCGTCGATGTGCCGGCGTTCGAAGCTTTGCCGGACCTTGCCGATGTGAAGGTGTGAGAGAGCCGGCGACGTCCTGATCCGGGCGCCGGCGAGGGCGTTGGATTCCGGGGTGTTTGATGTGTGACAGCTCATTTCAGGGGGGTTCACAATGACATATACGCCAACCAGTGAAGGGGCACACGGGCGTGATGAGGAGCTTCAGTGGGCGCGTGTCGTTGCTCGTGACGACCCGGCGCGCGGGGTTGCTCTCATCTTTATCCAGAAGCTTTGTACGGCGTTTCACGAGTTTGAGCCCGCGTGGCGTGCGGGTGCGCTCAACCTGACGGCGTTGGAGCACTATCGAACACAGCGCGCCGCGCGCGCCCGGCGCGTCTTGCAGCTCCTGGAGGCGAACAATCTGGGGACACTCGATGGTGTGGATCAGCTGCGGATGATGGTGGCGTCGATTGAAGCCGCCGGCAGCCTGGAACTTCTTGCCGCGTTGGCTGAGCCGGTTCACGACCTGAACCACCGGCTGACCGATGCTCTGGAGCGTGGCTGACCGTGATCTACGCCGACAGCTCCAGCAATCTGACGACTGTCTTTATC
>JAGHDT010000068.1 GCA_021159805.1 Anaerolineae bacterium | reverse complement strand
GTCCTAAGCTGCTTCCCCGTGGCACGCGCCCCCTCCTCAGCCCGACGCACCATGTCTGTCATATCTCGGCTGAAAAGCCAGGACAACGCCGCGACAGCACAACCGGCCCCCAAGGGAAGCGCAAGGTACAGCGCCTCGTTGAACTGCGTCTGCGCCAGGTCGAGATTCGCCACACCGCCGCGAAAAAGTATGACAAGCGCATAGAGGATAGCTAACATGGCGAAGGAGATCAATGACGCCGCCGGCGAGAAGAGCATACTCGCAATCAGCACAACGGGGAGAAATAGATATGGAAGTACGAGCATCCGGAGAGGGGCAACCGAGGACATGGCCGCAGAGGCCAATATCCAACCCGCCCAACTCACCAGGAACACGACCGCAGCAAGTTGCACCCTGTGCGCGCGCACAAGGGCAAGACTGACGATGACACTGACGAGAATTGCGCCCTGAAGGATGAACACAAATACAGGATACGATTGTAGCAGAGCCAACAACAGCCCCAGCATAACGAAGCCCCCAGAGATGCGCAGCAGCAGGGTTAGCTGTTGGACTCTCCGTCGCTCTTCGGCTTGGGCAACTGTCATCTCCATAGACTCACGCTCCTTCCTCCAGCGGGCTCTGGTAAATGCGCATTCTTGGCAACGTGGCGATGAGACGATGCGTGGCAGATTTCGGCAGCAGCTCGGCCAGACCGAGCATCAGAGTTCCCCCCGGCGCCAGATAGTGAAGCAGATGATCCACGATCGCGTCCTGCTGCGCGTAGACGTAGTAGATCAAGACGTTTCTGCACAATATAACATCATATTCCGACAGACGGGGACGATCCTTGATGTTGCCCCGGTGCCAATTAACCATCGATCGAATACCGGGATCTAGCAGGTAATCTGTGCCGGCAAGGGTGAAGTAGCGTCCCACATAGGGAGCATCGAGGTCCCTAAAACTGGACGGCGCGAATCGACCGGCCTCCGCCTTGGTCAAAGAGACCTCGCTCAGATCTGTCGCGTGGATCTGAATGCGCCAGTCCGCACGCCGGACGCCAAGCAGTTCCGCCAGTAGGATGGCAACCGAGTAGGGTTCCTCACCCGTAGCACAACCGGCACTCCACACTGACAACCGCCGCGACCCCTCTGCCAGACGGCGTTGGATCAAAGGCTGCAGAGCACGCTCGGACAGCGCTTCGTAGGCAGATTGGTCCCGCATAAAGTAGGAGAGATTGATGTTCAACTCTGCGAGCAGAGCCCTGGTCTCGCTGCCGTCGTTCACCAGAAGTTGGCCGTACGCTTCCAGGGAGTCAACGTCCCGGGAGCGCATCCTCACACGCAAGCGACGTGCCAAAAACCGACGACGATAGACACCGAGATCAATATTGTAGCGAGTGCGCACAAGTTGCACAACCGGCTCAAGCAATGGTGATATGTTGGACGCGTCAGACGAACTCATTCACTCATACCCAGTTAGGTTAGGAATGCAGCGACTGGAAGACAACTCAACTATAGTCGATCCCCGAGATTCCGCAATCAGTCAAGGTCATAATATAGTTTAGTCTAGGCGCGAGTAGGGGCAAGGCATTCCCCAAAGCGACTTGGATCCCGCGTGACCCTGGTCCGCGGCGCCACGTTGCGGTACGCACAACCCTGACCGGAATGCCGTGCCCCCTCCCTTGAGCAGCCCCGACCGCACGTGAGGAGTGTGCAACATGCGCTACATACCCAGGTGTTTCCTACAGGTGACAGCAGGGGACCCTGAGTGTATGCTGGAAAGGTAATCGCTGAGATCTTGGCTTCGCGGCCCAACCACCGGCCTCGTCCTTGGCCTGATGGTCAAGTGGTTCGCCCTCAACAACCGATGCGTCACCTTTCTGTATCATCGCCCCACGGGTCCTCGAGTGCCGGACACGCGACCGTTCAGCCCCGTGACCCGCAGCCGCTATTGGATGACAAGGCTCGTCACGGCGGGGCCGCCGGGATAGTCGTGGCCGGCGCCAACTTCATCCGGGGGCGGCTCTCTCACCGCTATCACTCCCCGGATTGGTGGCGAACCTGGATGCTCTGTGCCGGCCCCTGACCATCGTATCCCGGCCACCACCATGATGTCGAGCAGTCCGACGCTGCCGTTTTGGCTGGCCTCCCTCACCGCCGCCACAACACTCGCCGGTCTGGCCCTGGCGCTACTCCGCGGACGAGTCGCCGCCGAGAGACCACTGGGAGCTGGATTCCTGGGGCTGGATGGGCTGAGCCTCTCGATCTGGCTGCTAGCGCTGCCCGGTCTGGAGTACGTGCCCGGACGGATCGCTGGCGGCAACCGCTTCTGGCCCCTGCTGCTGGAGCTTCTGCCCTGGCCGGGCTCGCCGGTCTGGCTACTCTGACCATCCTACGGGCAGCGCTACGCCTCCCACGTCCCACCGCCTGGGAGCTGAGTCTGGCACCACTCATCGTCACCTACATCCTTCTGCCCGTCGTCCATCACGTCGCCTTCACCGGTGGACTTCACCACGTCAGTAACATGGACAGCTTGTTCACGCGCAATGTCTGGATCCAAGCC
>JAGHDT010000159.1 GCA_021159805.1 Anaerolineae bacterium | reverse complement strand
TCACCGCCGTGACTTCGAGATCGCGGGCAGTATGGCCTTCAAGGAGGCGTACCGTCGCGCGTCCGCGATATTGCTGGAGCCGGTGATGCAGGTGGCGACGCAGGTGGGAGACGAGCATATCGGGCCGGTCATCAAGGATCTCGCCGCGCGCCGCGGCACGGTCACCGGTGTGGAGTTCGAGGCGGAGGGCCGTTACCTGGTCGAGGCTGAGGTGCCGCTGCGCACGATGTCCGGCTATGTGACGGGGCTGCGTTCCCTGACCAGCGGGCACGGGTCGTACACGATGGCGTTCGCGCACTACGAGCCGGTGGATGCCGAGATCGCCGAGGAGATCATCAGCGAGCAGCGGGTGGAGAAGCGACGCAGATAAGGGGCGCAGCCTTCGTACAGCTCGATCAATAGGGGGCAACTATCTCACGTTAAGCAGTTCAGAGCACCTCAGATCCTCGAATGCGGTCATACTGCTGTTCAGTGCGGACATGTCCGGCGCCCATTTGAAGATCGCCCAGCGCCAGACGGGTATGAAGATGCTCCCCTGAATCACCGACAGTCTGTAGTCGTTCCAGCAGTCGTCCCACCCGTAGTCGCGAACACCCAGGGCCAACAGCCGGCGGTGGTACCGTCGAAGGAGCGTCTGTTCCAGGTGTCGTCTGGTTTCCGGTTCCCACTCCGTCGCCATCATGAAGGCGAGATCGGAGCCGCCGATGGCGGGGTGCCAGAATTGCCAATCGAGGATGTAGGCCGGGTCCTCACCCACGCGCCTTGGGAAAAGGAAGTTGCCGAGATGAGCATCTCCGTGTACCAGGGTTAAGTTCCGGCCCGTTGCGACTCGCCTGGCCAGGTCCGGTAAGGCCGGCAGCACACGTTCGTAGATCAAGCGCCATGGTCGGGGAAGTTGATCTCCTACGGCCGACATAAACGCGGTCGTGCTCTCCTCCGCCTCGATCCAGCTCTTCCTGCGTTCCTCGAGGGTGCGGAATCTCCCCACGTCCTTGCCGAGCCGCGGATGATCCCACCAGAAAGCGTGCAGGCCAGCAAGGGAGTCAATCGCCAACTCACAGTTCGCTTGGCACGACGGGGTGGGGCGCTCGGTGTGTGTCGCCGACACGTCCTTCAGAAGGATATGCGAGGCGAGTGTTTCCGGATCGTATGCCACATCGTAGCATGGAATCGTGAGTGCCGCATCCATAACAGGTGCGATCTCAGAGTAGAAGACGATCTCGCGGTGAAAATGCGTCGGGTCAAACTTGCCCGGCGCAAGCGCGGGATTCGAGGCTTTCAGAAACAGCCTGTGGGGTGCGTCCGGCGAAGCATCCCCTGCGTACTCCACCTCCAGCCGCCACACGGCAGACGCGAACGTCGACTGCACCTTGCCGGGCGTCACGCACGTCACCGCTCCCCGAGGCAGCACGCCCCGTTCCCGAAGTACATCCGTCAGCCACTCCGGCGTTACCTGTCCTGCATCCGCTATCACGCTCGGCATCGACTGTTTCTCCTCACGCCGCTCTCATATTGTCCCCGCCAAGGGGGAGGCGCGCTACGCAGAACGGCGCTACCCGGCGGCGCCCGTGAATGGGCCTAGCGACACGTGAGCGACAGTCCCTAAACCCCATGATGAAGATCTACAAAACAACCCAGCAACGCACACCGGGTATACTCAGCTCGCTTCATCGCGCACACATTGACTGGTACTTTGCTCTAGCAGCATAGAGCATAATGAACCATGCCTGTCCTTCCGCATTGGGGCCAGGGGTGACGAAACCGCTCTTGGCGCTGCACACATCCTGGATCAGCCCGTAGTCATCGACTTTGTTCTGCACGGCTACGAACATGGCATCGGCAGCGGGGATGTAGGCGCTATCCAGCCATCCGCTCATCACGCCGCGATAGATGCCATAGGCCAGGAGCTGGGAAAGCCCATTTTCCACAACAGTTGCGGGATCATCCATGGCATCGTGGAAGAAGTAGTCGTCGCGCATGTATTCCAGTGAGTTATCGATAAGCTGGGTTGTGCGCTCGATCAGGCGTTGCTTCTGCTGCGCGTAGCCCTCAGGCAGTTTGTCGAGAATCTGGGCCATGGCAGCGATAGCCCAGCCGTTGCCTTCCGCCCAGATCACCCCGCGGGAGAATACTTGCTTCTCGGAATTCCACATGTGCGCAAGCAGGCCGATCTCTTCGACAAACAACGCGTCCCAATAGCCATCGAGCTGCTTGATGGCTTCGTCATATTCTCCTGCCGCAGCAAGGAAGGGAGGCAGCATATACATCGAGTCCGCCCATAGGTCTGTCTTACCGAGCATGTGATAGACGATGCCGTTCTCATCGCGTGGTGCATCAACGAGTGCCCATTTCAGCAGTTTCTCATAGGATGTCTTGAACGCTTCGTCGCCGGTTTTCTCATAGGCATAGATCAAAGCTTCCCCGATGGAGCAGGGATCGGTGATCGTGGGGGGATGGCCGATGATGGCTGCGCGGCCATCGGCCGTTTGGCGCAGTTGAGCTTCCTTGGCCAACAAGATGGTGGTGCGTTCGTCGCCCAGTTCCAGGAATGCCTGGGCAAGGTTGCCTTGTTCCCAAGGCTCGCGCTGCATAGCGAGTGCCATGCGTTTTACTTTCTCGAGTATTTGGTTCTGCATTCTCTATCACCTCGCATGTAGTAGGGTGGTAATAGTACTCCTACTATCTGGGGATGCGATCGGGCCTAAAGGCTTGGCTGCAGGCTTTAGGGCCTTCTTCGTGTCACATTTTCGTCCTGCGTGGTGTCCGATTGCGGACACGGCGTCACCTTCCTGATATAGCGCACGCCTTCTATGCCTTCGAAGTCCGTGTCCTGCGTCCAGAGGATGGCGTCGTTTGATTGTGCTGTCGC